>CANRMM010000011.1 GCA_947631745.1 uncultured Clostridia bacterium | reverse complement strand
TTACCTTGCTTTTATCTGAAGCTGCATATATAACCTCTACTGATGTTATGCAAGTAGGTTCTTGAACTTCTTGTTCTGGTACTGGATTTACATATGTATTGCTTAATCCTGTTCCAAATTGAGCAATATTTTTTGCATCTGTTACTGTTAATTTACCATTATGAGCAACATCAGCAGCTTCTTTTTGTGCATTGCTTAATTTAGCTAATTCTTCTGCACTTTGTCCTGCTTTGCAAACTGCTCTTGCATCAGATACACTAACTTTTCCATTTCCATCTACGTCTCCGTAAACAACTACTGTATATTCTTTTCCATCTCCTGTAACTTTATCTCCTGTTTTTAATACAGTACTATCTGCAAGACTTGTTGTTACAGATGAAAATACATTACTGCTTTTTAAATCTCCTATTGTTGCTTCATCTTCTCTATTAGCAAGTATAAATGGAACAGCATCTTTTTGTACTAAACTTGTTCTGTATGGTCCTAAACATCTTGTTGTTGCATCTGCTGCAGATACAATACCTGTTAAGCTACTTGTTGCCATAATTCCTGCTAATGCTAATGTTGATATAAATTTAAATTTATTATTCACTTTTTTATTCCTCCCGAAAGCATAAATTTTATTTTATTTATTCTTTTGCTTTTAATTAATTTTTAACTTTTATTAAAGTTATTAATTATTTAATTTATTGTTTCTGTCAATCAATTTATTTTTTGTATTTTATTTTTTGTATTTTATTTATATTAAATTAGAAATTATTTTCTAATTTTTCTAACAAGTAATATAGCTCCTGCAACTACCATTACAGCAACTACTCCAGCATAAATTGGAGCTCCCGCTTGTGGAATTTTGTCTACTGGTTCTCCATTTGAACCTGTTGGTCCTTCTTCTGGATCGTCAGTTGTTGGATCATCTGTTGTTGGATCGTCAGTTGTTGGATCATCTGTTGGATCATCTGTTGTTGGATCGTCAGTTGTTGGATCATCTTCAACTGGTGTTTTTACTGTTACTTTAACTGTATTTTCTTCTAATGTTTCTGATATATCTGCTGATGATTCAAAATTGCTTACTACGAAGTCTTCTGAATCAGCTGTTGTGTCTTTTAATGCTGTAAATGTTACTACTACTTCTTCTGTTGTAGTACCATCTGAACTATATGTCCATACAATTAAATTTCCATTTGCTACGTCTTGATCATTAATTGTATTTTGATCTAATCCTGTTGTTGTTGATTCATATTTAAAATAATCTGGATCAAATTTTAAATCAAATTGCATTCCATCTGTTGGTTTATCTTTATTAACTTTAACAGTAATACTTACTGTTTCTCCTGCTTTTACTTCTGTTGCACTTGCACTTACGCTTGCTGCGTTTACATTTCCTACTAAAGCTAATACTAATGCTAAAGTAAGCATAATTCCTAATATTGTTTTTTTCATTTTTAAATTCCTTCTTTCTTCTTTTTTTCTGCGGTATATGTGACATATTTTTTTGAATATACCACACTTTAAATTTTATGCTTCATAGGCTTTTGCAATAATTCTTCTTGCTCCACCTATTACGCACGTAATAAGAGTGACTTCTCTTTTTCCATCTTCGTTTTGTTCTAAACAAGATAGATCATCTGGTTCACAAACATATACCCTATCAATTTTGTATTTAACCTTTGTTTTGGCTTTTCTACTAATTAGATAGAAAGTATCACCTTTTTCCATTTCTGAAAGGTATTGAAACAAATCGTCCCAATTGTGACCAATAATACAAAAGTTTCCTGGCTCATTTATACTTGGGTTCATGAGCAATTGGGTCGGAGATACGTTTAATGAGTCTTCAGTGCATATACTTAATATGTTTCTTGTTGAATCATATTTGTCCATCACTATTTGTCCCACTACGTCATATCCATCTAAGCTACTTGGTATATCTTTATCAACGATTTCATCTTTTTTTTCTTCTATCACGTTTTGTTCAACCAGATTTTCAATTACATTGGTTTCATCAATTTCGTTTTCTGGTTGTTCTTTTCCTATTTGTGATTCTTTAATATTCACATAAATAATGAAACCTAAACATGCTAGAATTATTAAAATTAAAATTATTGTAAAGATTTTCCCTATATTTAGTTTTCCTTTTTTTGCTCTTTTTCCTCTAGAATAAATAGCCATTGCCTTCTATAAGAACATTCACCTCCTTCATTCTTAATCCTTTTTAGATTATTTTTTAATTTTTAACCTTTTTTAGATTGTCTGCGAACATTTTAATCTATTTCAATGTAAATGTCAATAAATTCCTACAAATTTTTTGAAATTTTTTTATTCATATATATTTTTCTTTACTTACAAAATCTATGTTTCCCTATAGTAACAGTCATTGGTCTTGACCATATCCATTTATTAGTTGCCGTACTAGGGTTAAAATAATAGATTGCTCCATTAGATGGATCCCATCCGTTTAATGCATCTTGTGCTGCTTTTTTTGCAGTATCATTTGGAGATAAATTAATTTGTCCATCACTTACGGCATCAAAGGCTCCACTTTGATAAATTACTCCTGCTACTGTATTTGGAAATGAACTGCTTTTAACACGATTTAATACTACTGCAGCTACTGCAACTTGCCCACTATATGGCTCTCCCCTTGCTTCTCCATAAACTAATTTACTTAGTAAGTTTAAATTACTAGAGTTTGATGTTCCTGATCCTGAACTTGAACTGCTTGATGAGCTACTATAAATTCCCATAGCTTGCAAAGTTTTTGTTCCTGCTATTCCATCTACTGTTAATCCGTTTTTTCTTTGAAATGATTTAACTGCTGCTAATGTCTGACTTCCATAAACACCATCTACACTTCCATTATAGTATCCCCATCGTTTTAATTTCGTTTGGATTGTTCTTACTTCTTCTCCTCTCGAACCATACTTAGATAAAGCCTCTACCTCTGTATTACGAAAGAATACATTATATGATATAAAAGTAGCAAAAGTTATAATTATAACAAAAATCGATAATATTCTTTTTTGTACAATACTCAATTTAATTTTATTTTTTTCTTTTAACAAAATAAATACACCACTTTCTTCTAAAATAATTTTTCAGCATTATTTTATCCAAAAGTGGAATTTCTTATACATTAATACTTGATTAAAAGATACCTACTATATTGCCTTTTTCGTCTAAATTAATATTTTCTGCTGCAGGTATTCTAGGAAGTCCTGGCATTGTCATAATTTTTCCTGTAATTACGACAATAAATTCTGCTCCTGTTTTTAAGATAACATCTTGAACATGAATATTGAATGGTTCGTTGCATTCTAGATTTTTGGCATCATCTGATAGAGAATATTGCGTTTTTGCAATACATACTGGTAAATTTCCATATCCCAAATCTTCTATTTTTCTAATTTCTTCTTCTGATTCTTTGCTATATTCTACATCTTTTGCCCCATATATTTTTGTTGCTATTGCTTTTATTTTATCTTTTACACTGATGTCTAGTGGATATGAATATGTAAAATTTGACTTTCTTTCTGTTAATTTTACAATTTTTTCAGCTAAGTCAGTGGCTCCTTCTCCACCTTTTTCCCAACTCTCTACTAGACTTAATTCTACTCCATGTTCCTCTAGTTTTTTTCTTAAAAAGTCTATTTCTTTTTGTGTGTCATGTGTATATTTATTAATTGCTACAATTACATTTAATCCATATACATTTTTGATATTATCTATATGTTTTAATAAGTTTTTGAATCCTTTATCTAGGGCTTCTATACTTTCATTTTTAATTTCTTCTTTTGGCATTCCACCGTGATATTTTAAAGCTTTTATTGTTGCTACACACACAACTGCATCTGGCTTTATTTCTGCTTTTCTACATTTTATATCTAAGAATTTTTCTGCTCCTAAATCTGCTCCAAATCCTGCTTCTGTAATAACATAATCTCCTAATTTTAAAGCTAATTTTGTAGCAATAATGCTATTGCAACCATGAGCAATATTAGCAAATGGTCCTCCATGAACAATTGCTGGTGTATGCTCTAGTGTTTGTACTAGATTTGGTGCAAGTGCATCTTTTAGTAATACTGTTAATGCTCCTTCAGCTTTTAGATCTTTGGCTCTAATTGGTTTATTGTCTTTTGTATATCCTACAATAATGTTTCCTATTCTTCTTTTTAAGTCATTCATATCAGTTGCTAAACAGAAAATTGCCATAATTTCAGATGCTACTGATATATCAAAGCCATCCATTCTTGGTACTACATTTTTTTCTTCTGATAATCCTGTATTTACTTTTCTTAGTTGTCTATCGTTTAGATCTACACATCTTTTCCATACAACCCTATCAAAGCCTAATTCATTTCCATAATAAATATGATTATCTATCATTGCTGATAATAAATTATTTGCTGATGTAATTGCATGAATATCTCCAGTAAAATGTAGATTAATGTCTTCCATTGGTGCAATTTGAGAATGACCTCCTCCTGTTGCTCCTCCTTTTATTCCAAATACTGGTCCTAAAGATGGCTCTCTTAATGCTAGTACGGATTTTTTACCTATTTTTTTTAATCCATCAGCAAGTCCAATTGCCATTGTTGTTTTTCCTTCTCCTAGTGGTGTTGGATTTATTGCAGTCACTAATACTAATTTTCCATTCTTTTTATTTTCTAATCTTTTCAAAGTTTCTAAAGATATTTTGGCTTTATATCTTCCATAAGGCTCTAGTTCTTCCTCATTAATTTCTACTTCTTTTGCTATTTCTGAAATTTTTTTCAATTTCGTAGCTCTTGCAATTTCAATGTCTTCCATACTACATAAATCCTCACTTTCTTATTTTTATCCGAAAATAAAACCTACTACAATTCCTATAAATGCTCCTACAAAAACTTGGATTGGTGTATGTCCTAAAACTTCTTGCAATTTTTCTGATACTTCTACATTTGATAATCCTGGTGTTTCGATAATTTTATTTAATATTTTTGCTTGTTTTCCTGCTGCTCTGCGTACTCCTGCTGCATCATACATTACAACAAAAGCGAAAATGAGTGCTAGTCCAAAAATTGGTGAGTCAATTCCATTGCTAATTCCTATCATTGTAGCTAGTGAAGTTACAACTGCTGAATGAGAACTAGGCATTCCTCCTGCTCCTAAAATTCTTTTAAAATTGAATTTCTTTGTTGTAATTAAATCATAGATTAGTTTAAATAATTGTATAAAAAACCATACCGCAAATGGAATGACTATATATTTATATTGTAATATTATCCCCATCATTTTCTTTATTCCTCTTCTTGTATAAAATTTTCTTCTGTTAATTCATTGTCATCGTTTTTTATTAGCATTGTAATTTTCTTTTCTGCTTTTTCTAATATCTCATTACATTCTTTTGAAATTTTCATACCCTCTTCAAATTTTTTAACAGAAGTATCTAAATCTAAGTTTCCATTTTCCAATTCTGTTGCAATTTCTTCTAACTTTTTCATATTTTCTTCAAAAGTTGCTGTTTTACTTTCTTGTTCCATTTTATTTTTTGTGCTAGCCATTTCTAGCTTATCCTCCTCTTTTATCTTTTTGTTACTAATTGTGTGTCTACATCTACTATGTAATATGCTAATGCTCCAGTTGTTGATTTATCACGTACTGACACAATATATTTTCCTTGTGCATTAATACTTTCATTTACAAAATACACACCATCTTCGCTACCCCATTCTTTTTTGGTTAGTTCAATTGCTTTTTCTTCTCTGCTTGTTACACTTCCTGTTGGTGTTTCTGTCTTTTCTTTTTCTTCATTGCTTGTTTCTTCATCTTCATTTTCTGTTATTCCATTTTGTATAATATTTTCTTTTATTTCATTGTCTGCTACATTTAAAAATAAATCATTAATGTAATTATCTATTCCTGTATTTTCATCTGTCAAATTCGTTGAAACTGCATTGGCATCTGCTGCTTCTGGTTTAAACATATCATAGACTACCCATATAATTGCAAATATAACTAGAATAATAGCAATAATTATTAATGTTTTCTTATTCATTTTTTCCCCTCCTTTATATAATTTTTGCTTTTGCTTCTCCGTCACAAAAACGTATTTTTATTTCATCTTCTTTTTTTATATCTTTTATAGATTTTATTACTTCATTATTTTCTTTTTGTGCAATAACATATCCTCTAGTTAATGTTTTTAAAGGGCTCATTGCATCTAAAGTTGAAATAAGTTTCATACAGTTCATTTTTTTCTCTTTATATATATTAGTAATATTATTTTGCATTGTTTTTATCTTCATGTCTAGCATAATGTATCTTTCATTTATTTTTTGTAAAGGTTCTTTAAATACTCTGCTATTCATGCATTTTTCATATCTTAATCTCATGAATTCTACTTTTTTTCTAAGTGCTAATCTATATCTATTTTGATAAGATTCTAGTTGTAATAAAATATCTCTTATATTAGGTACTGCTAGTTCAGCTGCTGCAGATGGCGTTGGTGCTCTTAAATCTGCTACAAAATCTGATATTGTAAAATCTGTTTCATGTCCTACAGCTGAAATGATTGGTAAATCAGAGGCATAAATTGCTCTTGCTACTATTTCTTCATTAAATGGCCATAAATCTTCTAACGAACCTCCACCTCTTGCCAAAATAATAACATCTGCTAACTTTTTTTCATTCATTAATTGTATTGCAGATGCAATTTTTTCTGCTGCTCCTTCTCCTTGTACTGGTACTGGTAATAATTTTATATATACATTTGGATTCCTTCTTGTTGATACATTAATAATGTCACGGATTACAGAACCTGTATTTGATGTTAAAACTCCTATACATTTTGGCATTTTAGGTATTTCTTTTTTGTGTGATTGCTCAAATAGTCCTTCTTTTTCTAATTTATTTTTTAACTCTTCGTATGCTGTATATAGGCTTCCCATCCCATCTTCTTGCATAGCCTTACAATAAATTTGATATACTCCATCTCTTTCAAAAACAGACACAGTACCAAACACCATTACCTTCATTCCATCTTTAGGAGTAAAATTCAAATGTGGTGTATATGTTTTAAACATAATACACTTAATTAAAGAATTTTCATCTTTTAATGTAAAGTATAGATGGCCTGTATAATGATGTTTAAAATTTGATATTTCTCCTTTTACTAAAACATTATTTAGCATTTCGTCATCTGCTATTTTATTTTTTATGTATTGATTTAAATCACTTACACTAATTGCCTCGTATTTCATTTATTCTTTTGTGGCTCCTTCGATATTATTATTTTTTATAATACTTGCCAAAATTCCATTAACAAAAGAAGGGGCATTGTCATCTCCAAATGTTTTTGCTAGTTCTACGGCTTCATTTACCACTACTTTATATGGAATAGGTACTTCTTTATACATAAGTTCATAAGTTGCAATTTTCAAAATTGCTAAGCTTACTTTTGATAATCTATTTAATTCCCATTTTTCTGATAATTCTTGATTGATGATATCAAGAATTTTTTCTTTATTTTTTTCGATTCCATATATTGTATCTTCAATGTAGTCTTTTACTTTTTTTTCTTCTATTTGATTTGTTTGTAAAAATAGTTCAATTTGTTCTTCATATTCTTCTTTGCTTACTTTTTGTATTTCTAGGCTATAGATTAATTCAAAAGCCGTTTTCCTAGTTTCTGATCTGTTCATAGTGCTTATTTTCCCTTTCCCTTTTTATTCATTTATTATAACTTGTCTATAAATTTTTTTAATTTTTCTTTCACATCTGACTTATTGTGTTGGATATAATTTCCAGCATATCCACAAATTGCAAGTAATATAATTCCAATAACTAGTCTGTATAATTGTGTGCATAATAATACAATTGCAACTATGATACCAATAATCATGCCACCATATTCAGACATAAATTTTTTAAAATCTTCCATAAAATATGCTTCCTTTCTATTCTTGCACAACTGGTTTTATAGGTTCCACATTTTTTATTTTTATATTTACTTCTTTTACTTCTAAATCTGTTGATTTCTTTACTATTTCTTTTATTTTGGTTTGTAAATTGGTTGATAATTCTTTGATAACAGCATTTTGACCTACAGTAATATTGATAAGTACATTTACACGATTTTCTTTATCAATTTCAATATTGGTTTGAATTTCTTCTGCACTATCAAATCCTTTTACTATATTAGTTACTAAATTTTCAATTGTTTGCTTTGTAATGAAAAGTTTTCCATCTCCATTTTGTAATAAAACTCCATTTTGCAATTCTTCTTCCTTTTTTGAAGTTGAGTCAAAAAAGATACATCTTATTGCTAGTAGAATAAATATTATGCTTAATCCTAATAAAATATTTGATGATACATCATTATTTAAAATTCCTAGTACTACTTTTCCAGCTAAATCTATATCTAGCCATCCAAATGCTAATAAGCAAAATATAACAGAAATAACAAGCATTAATGTTGAAAATAATACTAATGTAGTTCTTTCAATAAATTTCATTCCTTTTTCCTTCTTTCTTGTAATGTCTAAAAAGGGCACATGGTGCCCTTTTTGTTTTAGTCTTTATTTGCTGAATTTGTTGTATCTTCATTTATAACATCTGTATTAACACCTTGAATATGAACATTTACTTCAACAACTTTTAATCCTGTCATACTTTCTACTGCTTTTTTTACTTTGCTTTGGATTTCAAAAGCTACATCAGGAATTCTTACTCCATATTCTACAACTATATTTACATCTATTTTTGTTTCTTTCTCTCCTGCTTCTACTTTAATACCTTTAGCTAAATTCTTTTTTCCACTAAATACTTCTGAAATACCTCCTGCAAATCCTCCTGCCATTGATGCTACTCCTGGTACTTCTGAAGCTGCAGCACCTGCTATAACAGCGATAACATCATCTGCTATTTTAATATTTGTATTTTCTAGTGTTACTTCTACACTTGTTTCTTCATTTACTTCTTGTACTTTCTTTTCTTCATTTGTTTCTTTTACTTCTTTCTTTTCTCCCATATTCATATACCTCCTAAAAATATTTCATCGGTTATTCTTTTCGATTGTTATTAGTATATCAATTTATCTGATATTTTACAACTATTTTTTTAAATTTCCGCAAAAAATAAGGGAGCCCTATACTGATTTTAGACCTTTCGGCTTTATTTCAGTAGGCTCCCTTCAGTTACTCTACAGCTTTTACTTTACGTCGTAGAGCGAAGTGTTTGTTGCTTACTTGAGAACTGTCTCCGGCACGTCGACCGTGGAGATCTGGTTCAGAAAGACGACCCTCACCTTTTCATGATCCTTGATAATGAGGGTTGAGTCATCGCACCTCATTACCCGTCCTCTCATTTGGAAACCATTCGACATATAGATGCAGATGGTTTCCCGGTTTTCCCGACATCTTTCGACGATCTTCCTGAAGTTTTCGTACATATTGCTTCTACACTTCTTTCTTTATTATTTAGTTCGGTCTATGACCTCACCATTTATTATTTTACCACATTATGGTTATTAATTCAAGTTTTTTTATGATTTTCCTGGTTTTTATGTTTTTTCGTTTTTTATTTATTCTAATATACTTCCTACTTCTATTTTATTTCCTCTTAGAAAATCTGATATATTCATTCTTTTTGCATTTTCAGCTTGAATCTCTAATACTTCTATCATTCCTTCTTTAGCTTTAATATATAGTCCTTTTCTTTCATCTGAGAATAATACAGTTCCTGGAATGATGTCTTCTATTCTATATTCGTGTTCTTTTAATTCTATAATGTTTAGTCTTGCTTCTTGCTCATCTATTTTTCTTACATTCCAAAATTTTATTTTTGTATCGTCCAAGTAGCTATAAGCTCCCATAATTGGATTTAAGCCTCTTACTAAATTTTTAATTTCTTCTGCTGTTTGGTTTTTCCAATCTATTTTTGCCATTTCCTTTTTTAGCATTGGTGCTAATGTAAAATCTCCTGATTGTTTTTCCCTTGGTGCATTTCCTTCTTCCATCATTTTTAAGGTTTCCACTAATAATTCTCCTCCTATTTTTGAAAGTTTTATCCATAGTTCTCCGGTAGTTTCATTTTCTCCTATTTCTACCTCTTTTTTTAAAATCATATCGCCTGTGTCCATTCCTGCATCCATATACATTGTTGTAACTCCTGTTGTTTTATCTCCGTTTAATACTGCCCATTGTATTGGTGCTGCTCCTCTATATTTTGGAAGCAGAGAGCCATGTACGTTTACGCATCCTAATTTTGGAATATCTAAAAGTTCCTGTGGTAATATTTTTCCATATGCTACAACACAAATTACATCTGGTTTTAAATTTTTAATTTCTTGAATAAATTCAATGTTATTTCTTATTTTTTCTGGCTGAAATATTTTTAAGTTTTTCTCCAGCGCAAATTCTTTTACAGGAGAATATGCTAATTTCATGCCTCTTCCTTTAGGTTTGTCTATATTTGTTACTACACCAATGATTTCATGTCCAGCATTATATACTCGCTCTAATGATTCTCTTGCAAAATCTGGTGTTCCCATAAATACAATTCTCATATCTGCTCCTTTTTGTCACTTCTGGTGTCACTTCTGGGACGTTCTTTTTAGTGACAAATTTGTCACTAAAAAGAACGTCCCCAAAGTGACAAAGTGACATATTTTTATTTTTCTTCTGGTTCTACATATTGCAAAGTTCCTGGAATGATATTATCGACAAATAAAATTCCTTCTAGGTGATCTAGTTCATGACTTATTGCTTGTGCTAATAATCCCTTTGCTTTGATTTTTATTTTTTCTCCATTTTCGTTAAGGGCTTCTACTGTTACTTCTGCTGGTCTAATGATTTTCCCATATTGGTTTGGAAAGCTTAAACATCCTTCTTCTACTTCTTGCTCTCCTTTTGTTTTTGTAATTACTGGATTAATTAGCCTTATTGGTCCTTTTTCATCATATAAATCGATAACAACAATTCTTTTTAAAATACCAACTTGTACTGCTGAAAGTCCAACTCCATTTGCTTTATGCATAGTTTCTATCATATCTTCTATTAATTCTTTAATTTTTTCATCTATTACTTCTACTTCTCTAGATTTTTTTCTTAAAATTTCGTCTCCTTCTTCTCGAATTGTTCTAACTGCCACTTTTTTCTCCCCTTTTCTTTTTTACATCATATTATTTGGATTCAAATCTATTGTTACCCTTGTATTATTTGTTTTTATTTTATCATATTCTTCTAACATATGATGCATAGTATTAATTATAGTGTTATCAAATTTACATTTAATTATAATTCTCCATCTAAATTTATTTTTTATTTTATCAATTGGTGCTGGTACTGGAGAATATAATATAATTCCTAATTTTTCTTCTATCAATTTTTTCTTTATGTATTGATGTAATTTTCTAGCTATTTCTATTACTTCTTGTTCACTACTTGATGTAATGCCGATTAGTATTATATCGCAAAATGGTGGGTATTTCAACTGTTTTCTTAAACTCATTTCTGTCTGATAAAATAATTCCGCTTCTTGATTTTTACTACATTCTATTGCAAAATTATCTGGGTTATATGTTTGTATTATAACTTTCCCTTTATTTTCTCCTCTTCCTGCTCTGCCTGCTACCTGTGTTAATATTTGAAATGTTCTTTCATTTGCTCTAAAATCATCAATATTTAAACTTCCATCTGCTGCTATTACTCCTACTAGAGTAACATTTGGGAAGTGGTGTCCCTTTACTACCATTTGTGTTCCTATTAATATATCGATATTCTCTGTTTTAAATTTTTCTAATATTTGTTCATGAGAGTTTTTCTTTGACACTGTATCGACATCTAATCGTATTGTTGTTGCCTCTGGAAACAACTTATGTATTTCTGCTTCAAGTTTTTGCGTTCCTGTTCCAAAATATCGTATTTGTTCGCTACCACATTCTGGACATTTTTTTAATATAGGTGTTTCATATCCACAATAGTGACATTTTAGTTTATTTTTATTAGAGTGGTATGTTAAATTGATATTACAATTTTTGCATTTTGCTGTATAACCACATTGTCTGCACATAATAAATGTTGAGTAGCCTCTTCTGTTTAAAAATAATATTGTTTGCTTTTTATTTTGTAAATTTTCTTGAATTGCTGTATATAATTTCTGACTAATCATTGATTTGTTTCCGTGTGCTAATTCTTCTCTTAAATCAACAACTTCTGTTTCTGGTATCATTGCATTATTTGCTCTTTTGGTTAAAGTTAATAGCATAATGTCTTGTTTTTCTGCATGATACATTGTTTCTAAATCTGGTGTTGCACTTCCTAATACTAGTGGAATATTACTTTCTCTTGCAATATATCTTGCTATTTCTTTTGCTTCATAACGTGGTGTTGTTTCAGATTTATATGAACTATCATGTTCTTCATCGATAATAATTAAACCTATATTTTTTATTGGTGCAAAAATAGCTGACCTAGCTCCTATAATAATTTCAGCTTGTCCATTTCGTATTTTTTGCCATTGATCATAGCGTTCTCCTATAGATAATTTGCTATGTAAAACTGCTATTTTCTCTTTTCCAAATCGTGCAATAAATCTATTTACTGTTTGTGGCGTTAATGAAATTTCTGGTACTAATAAAATACTACTCTTTTTTTGACTTAAGGCTTTCTCTATTAATTGTAAATATATCTCCGTTTTTCCGTGACCCTGTAATTCCATAAATTAAAAACTCTGAAAAAAGCATATCTTCCATGCTATTTGCAATTTCATTATATGCTTTTTGCTGTTCTTCATTTAATGTTAATTTTTCTGTTCGGGGAATATCCTTACTTTCAAATGGATTTCTTTCTACTTGTTTCTCAATTATTTCTAAATATCCATTCTTACATAGTGTGTTTACAACTGCTCTTGTTGTATCTGCAAACATTTCTAGGTCTGATACTAAAACATCTCCATTTTCTATAATAAATTTCAATGTTCTAATTTGTTTGTCTGATTTTATTTTGCCTATTTCTATTTCATACTCAATTTCGTCTGGTTCTTTTTTTAAGGTAACAAAGTTTACATTTTTTTCTTTTACCCTTTTTGTTATTTCTTTGCTACTCGTTCCTGGTGGCAACATTAATTTTAAGCAGTCTGATATATTGCAAAAATATCTTGTTGCCATCCATTTTGCTAATTCAATTTTTTCTTCTGATAAAATTATTTCGTCTTGCACACTCGCAATCTCTTTTGTTTCATATTCTGATGTTTCCTTTATTCCTATAACAAAGCCATCTTCTAATGTTTTCATTCTGCCAAATGGTACAAAGACCCTGCTACCAATTTTTACTTTTTCGCTTAAAGTTACTGGTATTTGATAGTCAAATATTCTATTTAAGTTTTTAACATTACTTTGTATGATGACTTCTGCTATCATTTGTCTGTCCTTTCTACATTTCTAACCATTTTTTATATTCTATTAAAGCTCTATCACATACTTCATCTGGTGATAATTTACTGGTATCTATTATAAGATCATAATTTTCCATATCATCTCTATTAATGCCATATTCTTCTTGCCATCTATTTGTTTCTTCTTGATGACGATATAAAATTGCTTTTTTGGCTTGTTCTATACTTTCGAATGGTTCTGTATTTTTTCTATTTTCGTCTGTATATGCTCTTTGTACAGCTATATCAATATTCACTTTTAAATATACTTTAAAAGAGTCCGGTACAGCATACCAACCTAGCTTAGCATCAATAATTAAATTATCATGTTCTTCTGCATATTTAGTTGCACTTTTTTCAATTTCACGGTCTAAATCTGGATGTTCATTTAAGTATTTTTGAAACTCCACAATTGTCATTCCTTTTTCTTGTGCTAATTTTCTTACATATTGGCCATTTCTATAAACTTCATAGCCTAATTTTTCTTTTAATTTGTTTGACAATGTTCCTTGACCACTCGCATGATCCCCTGTAATTGTAATAATATGCTTCTTCATATTATTTACCTTCTTTCAATATATAAAATTATACAAATAAAGCGACAATAAAGTCGCCATTTGTTATTATTATTCTTCTTCGCTTTTTTCCTCTTCGTTTTCCTTTTTTTCATTTACTTTTCCTGCTGCTATTTCTTCTGCTGCTATTGTTACAGGTGCTTCTTCGTTTGTATTAATTAACACTTCGTCTCCTTCTGCAATTTGTCTTGCTCTTTTTGCAGTAATAGTAACTAATTGAAATCTGTTATCTACTTTTCCTAATAATTCCTTTACGGTTGGTTTTACCATCATAATAAATTACCTCACTTTTATTTTTATTCTTCATCCTCATTGGTTACAACATTTGTATTTTCATCTTTGTCTAATCTTCCTGCTACTGTTTCTGGTTGGACTGCTGAAAGTACAACATGTCCTGAATCCATAATAATAACAGCTCTTGTTCTTCTACCGTAAGTGGCATCTACTGCCATTCCGTCATCTTTAGCCTCTTGGACAATTCTTTTTATGGGCGCTGATTCTGGACTAACAATTGCAATAATTCTATTTGCTGAAACAATATTTCCAAATCCGATATTAATAAGTTGCATATCTTTGCTCCCCTTTCCTATTCTATATTTTGAATTTGTTCCCTAATGTCTTCTAAAATGGTTTTTATATCTACAACTAAATTCGTTATATCTAGGCTTACTGATTTTGAACCAATAGTATTTGTTTCTCTGTTCATTTCTTGCATTAAAAAGTCCATTTTCTTTCCTACTGGCTTTTCATCCTTTATCATTTCTCTAAATTGTGATGTATGGCTTTTTAATCTGGTTAATTCTTCTTCTATCGAACATTTATCTGCATAGATAACTATTTCTTGTGCTAATCTTGATTGATCTACTACTTCTGTTTTTAATAATTCATTTACACGTTGTTCTAATTTTACTATATAATCTTCCACAAGTCTAGAGGAAAGTGTGTATATTTCATTCACATTCTTTTCTACTTTATCTAATCTTTCTATTAAATCTTGTTTTATTTTTTCTCCTTCGCTATGTCTCATTTGAATAAAATTCTCTAATGCCATATCCAAACATTGTGATAATTCTTTCCATTGTAGGTCTTCGCTTTCATCTAGTTCTTGAACATTTAAAACGTCTGGAAGTTTAGATATTTCTGTTACTCGTATTTTGCCTTCAATTTCTGTTTCTTCAGCTAATTTTTTTAACTCTTCTATATATGCTTTTGCCAATTCTTTATTAATTATTACATTTCTTCCTTCTATTCCATAATTAGCATAGGTAATGTATATATCTATTTTTCCACGACTTATTTTATTTAATACACTTTTTCTGATCTTATCTTCTAAATATAATAAATTTCTTGGTGCTTTTACAGTAATATCACTATATTTGTGATTAACAGATTTTATTTCTATTGTATATTCTCTTGTATCAATTTCTAATTTTGCCCTTCCAAAGCCTGTCATACTATTCATAATTATTCCTCTTCTTTTACTATTTTTTCAATATCTTTCATATAAAATTGTTTTCTCTTTCTAAAATATGTAATTATAGTTTTTAAAATATAGTATATAGCACTTATAAAAGATATTGCTGCTGTAATTGCTAAAAATTCTGCTGAGAACATAATATTTACATAGATTAGTGCTACTGTAAGTAAAGATGCTACAATCATTTCAACTCCATATATTGCTAAGTTTCCTTTTTCTTTTCGATATGCTGCTTCTAATAATACAATAGCAATTAATAGGATACAAACACTGAATATTTTTAAATCCGTTAAAAATATGTCATTCCTCATATTTAGCTTTCCTAAATTTAAAAATAAGAAATATGTTATCATTACTATAGCCATAATAATATTTCCTATTAATGACTTATTAATTTTTTTCATTTCTTCTGGTGGTATTTTCTTTTTTTCTTTAATTGTTTTCTTAATGTCATCTATATTTAACTTAAGCTTTTTTGAAGCATTATTTTCTATTTCTTCTTCTTCGTCGTCTTCTTCATCTATAATTGTTGAAGCTACGTCGTTGTCTATTTCTTTTTTTCCATGTATAACCCTAATTGCTTTTTCTTGTATTGCTTCAATTTCTTGATTTATTTTTTCTTCTTTTGTTTTATCATCTTTTACATTTTTGCCTTTTGATTCTTGAATTAATTTTTCCGCTTTTTTTTCTAGTCTTGCAACTTCTTCTGCGGGTGTCTCTTCTTTTAGTCTTTTTCCTATTTTATTTGATTTATCTTCTATTTTTTCTGGTATTATTTCATTTTCTTTTTCTTCAACTTTATTTTCTTCAACTTTGTTTTCTACTACTTCTTTTTTTTCTTTTTTACTAGTTGCAGTGGTCGTAGTGGTTGTTTTTCTAGGTTTTCTGGTTCTTTTTGTTGGCTCTTTTTGTTCCTTTGCTTTTTCCTCTAGCCCTGTTTCTGTTTTTGGTTTTCTTCCTCTTTTCTTTGTTGCTTGCTCTTCCTCTATTTTTACTTCTGCTGCCACTCTATCTAAAATTTCTTCTACTCTTCCTGAACCTATTATTTTTTCTTCTTTTGGTTTTCTTTTTCTTGTTGTTTTTTCTGATGATTCTTCTTTTGTACTATTACTTGTACTTTTCTTTCGTTGCGTAGTTGGCTTATTTTCTATTTCATTTTCTGATTTAGCTGATTTTGTTGTTTTTCTCGTTGTTTTCTTTTTAACTTCTTCATTTTTTATTTCTTTTTCTTCAGCCATTTTTATTTTTTTCCTCCTACCTTATATTCTCATTTCATATACTGTGTAATTATATCATAAACTTTGGTAAAACACAATGTTAATTTTACATATCGAACTCATAAAAAATGTTACTTACTATACATATAGAAGCCGTTTCTGTTCTTAATATTCTGTTTCCTAAAGTAATACTAATTCCACCTTTTTCTTTTAATTTTTCTACTTCTTTTGGTTCTAGCCCACCTTCTGGTCCAATTGCAACTCCAATATGTAGATTTTCCTTTTTTTCTACTTTTTTCAATATTGATTTTAATGTATTTTCTTTTTCTTCTTCATATGCTATTAAAAACAAGTCATACTTTTCTACTTCTATATTTTCAATTTTTTGTACTTTTCCTACCTCTGGAATTTTATCTCTTTTGCTTTGTTTTGCCGCTACTTCTGCAATTTTTTGCCATCTCTGTATTTTTTTTATTTCATCTTTTTCATTAATTTTAACAATACTCCTTGTCATTGATACAGGAATAATTTCACTTGCTCCTAATTCTGTAGCTTTTTGAATAATGTATTCCATTTTATCTGATTTAGGAAGTCCTTGAAAAATTGTTATTTGTATATTACTTTCTGTTGTTTCTTGTATTGGTTTTATTATTTGACATATTACTTTTTCTGGATTTATTTCAACTATCTTAGTTTGATAACTTTTATTTTCTTCTTTATTACATATTAAAATTTCGTCTTCTTTTTGTAGTCTTAATACATTTACTATATGATTTATATCTTCTCCTATAATTTCTATTCTATCGTTTTTTATTTGTTTTGTATCTACAAAAAATTTCTGCATATATAACTCCCTTAAATATTATAATCGTATCTGTCCAATGTTGGATAAACAAATTTCATACTATTTTCTGATATTTCACCATCTTCAATATGATTTTTTAAGAAAACTTCTGATCCTCTTAGTAAGTATTCATATCTCATCTCGTTTGTTAGACCGCTTGGTGGTACAATCGGATCATCCCAGGTTATATCCATTGCATACCATTTTCCATCTATTTTAACATAATCCCATGCATGTGCTTCCGTTTCTCCATTAGAGTTTGTTGCATCTCCTGATATTAAAACACATGGAATTCCTAAATCATCTAATATGTATTTAAAAGTTCTTGCGTATCCTTCACACACAGTTTTTTTATTTTTTAATGCTCCATATATGTTATATATATTATCTTCCTCATATGTAACATCATATTCAAAATTGTCTATCATCCAATCATGTAGATATATAATCTTATCAATGTCATTATAGTATTGTATTTTCTCTACTATTTCATTTTTTTGTATTTGAATCTCTGTTTCTGCTTCTTCTACTGTTTCACCATTTAATTCTTCACTTAAATATGATGTATTTTTGCCATTGTTAATATATACTGTATGTTTTGACATAGAACCTATTGACGTTGTTTGTATATTTAATACAAGCTTTGTTACATCAATATAAAATATTTCTACATGATCGTATGATAAAGCATTCCAAGCAGACTGAAATGCTTTATTTAATTCTTCTTCACCATTGGGTGTATTTAATAAATCATTGAAATATGTTCCAAAATCTATTTCATAAGTCCCACTTTTCATATTTTCAATGTTATTTTCCATACTTTTATAAAAAATTTTAGCATTATCATCTAATTGATTATAATAATAATGATATGCTTCTCCTTGTAATGATGCCTTTTCGATATCTTCTGCATTTATTTCATTTAAACTTTCTATGTTGATTGGGCTCTCACTTACAAATATTCCTATCATATCTGAGTTTGCCACAAATTTATGAACCACAAATACTAGTAATATAATAATTAATACTACTAGTATTTTTTTCACAATCCTTACACCATTACTTTCATATCTTTCTCTCATATATGTTTCCTTTCAAAAGTTTATTCTACTTCTTTCATTTGTTTTATCATTATATCTGCAAATACTCCATATCCACTTGTAGGGTCATTGACTAATACATGTGTTACAGCTCCACAAAATTTTCCATTTTGTATAATCGGTGCTCCACTCATTCCTTGTATAATTCCACCAGTTTTATCAATTAGTCTTTGATCTGTTATTTTTATAACCATACTTTTGTTATCTTCATTATTGTTTTTAAATAATTTTTGTATTTCTATTTCGTATTTTTCTGTTTTTCCGTCTTCTAATTCACAAAGTATTTCAGCTTTTCCTAATTGAATTTCATTTCTTAATGCTACTTCCATTTCATTTTCTTTGCTAATATTTAATCTTGTTTTATTATATATATTGCCATATACTCCAAAACTAGTATTCTTATATATCTTTCCAATATTTACTCCATTGTCTATTGTACCTTGTATTTCTCCAGGTTTGCCTTTTTCACCTTTTATAATAGAAAGTATATTTGTTGTTACTAATTCTCCATTTGCTATTTCTATTAAGTCATAAGTATCTATATCTGTTATTCCATGTCCTAAAGCAGCAAACATTCCTGTACTTGGTTCATAAAATGTCATGGTTCCTACTCCTGCTGCTGCATCTCGTACCCATAAGCCTATTTTATATTCATTTTCTTTTGTTTTTACTGGAGTAATGCTTGTTGTTTTTGTATTTTCTTTGCGAACATATTTTATTTGTAATCTTTCACCATTGCTTGCATTTACTGTATTAATCAAATCATCCGTATTTTCTATTTTTTCATTATCTATTTCTATAATTCTGTCTCCTTCTTGTATGTCAGAAGTTTCATACGGTTTTTTTCCTTCTATTTCTGACATTCCTACTACTAAAATTCCTTCTGTATATAGCTTCATTCCTATTGCTTTTCCCATTGGAATTACTGTCGTTTTAGGAATAACATTTACTGTCATATCTTTTACTTTTAGACTATTAAATAAATTTAAGGATAAATCTATTTTTCCTACTTTATCTATTTTGTTTTTATTTAGATTGCTTGATGTTTGTAATATTTCACCTTTTTCTGTTATTTCACTAACTGTGAGTCCATATATTGTATGAATATCTAAGGTTTCACCTTGTATTAATATTATATTATCTGGTAATAATGTTATATTACAAACATAAATAAATATGCAAATTAGTATTAAAATTATCAGTACCTTTTTATAAGATTTCATGGTTATCCCTCTTTTCTTTCAATTAGGATAACCATTTTTTATTTTATTAATACTATTAATTTGCTTTCACATTCATAGATTCCATGTTTACTTGGTATGCATCATATCTTTCTCTCGCTAATGCTGTCATGTATAATTTTCTAACCTCTGAAAATTTAGAATTGCTCGTATCTGCTATTATGGTTTTGTTTCCACTTTTCCAATCCATTTTTGTTATTTTTCCTTCAATTATTTCATCTTCAGGGTATGTACTATTTGCACTTACTACACAAGAGTAGCATGCAGTTATTGGTATAGGATTTTTCCCTTGCAGATAGAAATATGCCATTGGTTCTTCTCCTATTTTAACGGTTTGCCTTAAAAAGCTCATATTTTGATATGCAGATTCTGGTTTCAAATTTGAATCTTCATATAATTTGTTGCAGCCTGCTAGATGGTATTCTCTCTCTCCTGTTGATAAGTTATTTGTAATAATATAGATATTTTCTTTTCCTATTACTTCTCCATTTCTTGTGTTTGAAATAACAGAATATCCATTAAATTGTTTCATTCCTATTGGAAGTCCCTGCATGAAAGAAATTATTGATACTTTGTTTGTAATTTCATACCAGTTTTCTTCATCAATTACTGGTAGAGTAAATTCATAAGCAGACAAATCACTTTGAAAATTTGCAAGTGCTGTTAGTAAGTTTGTTTCAATAGATTTTCTTATAACTGCCATTCTGTGAGAATTAAAAGTAGAACCATATACTAATGGATCATTATTGCTTATATCAAATATATGTTCATTACCAGTATTTACTGATAGATATTCTGTATCATCTCCAATTGGAGTTATTCCATCTTCCATTTTAATTACGTTTTTCTGTGTAATTCTACCTAGTTTGTCTTCTACCCACTTGCTAAATTCCGCAGCTTCATAATAGTAATTAAATGCGCTTGAACTTTCAAAGTTTCCTGTGCTTTTTTCAGCAAGATACTTTTCTACGTCCTTTGTTGCACTTTCTAGATATCTTTTTTTATAATTGTCATATATAAAATATTTTCCACCGTCATCATATATTTTTTGTCCATCATATATAATATAATTATATTCTTCTAGTTTAAAATCAGTAGAATATGCATCGTCTCCTTGTTGAATTAATAATTGCTCGCTTAATGTTTCTGGTCCAATCTGCACTCCATCATATGTTAGTGTTTTTGCTCCTTCATTAACATTTGTTACTTTTTTATAGTCAATAAAATATCCTGATCTTGTTTCATATCCTTCTCCAAAATCTCCAAATACAGTAATTGCATTGTCTAATGTGTAATTAACAATAATAGTCTTTCCATTCAAATTATATTTGCAAGAATAATAAATATATGGATGCAATCCTTCTTGAAATTTTTTATTTCCCTCATTTATCGATACTTGCTTGTTAACTTCTTCATAAGTGTTTTCATAAGAACTATTAATGTAGTACCCATCATATAATGTAAACACAACAGCTGGTATAAAATTTTCTAATACACTTCTATCTGATGCATAATTATTCATTAATGTATTTAATGAAGTGTAAAAGGTGTTAATTGATGCTTCCACATCTCTTATTTTAGAATCACTAATAGTTGAATAACCATTGTTAATACTATTAACTTGAAAAGCTGTTAATGCATCATGTGTTGCCGTATTTAATGCTTTTTGATAACTTGCTTGTAATCTAATAGTTTCCATTTGTCCTTGTATATATTGTGACATGATAAGCGTTATTGGTAGAACTATAATAACAAATATAATTGCTAAATGTTGTAATTTCATATTTTTCCCTCTCTTATGATAATTTTCTTCATTTGATAAAAGAGGTGGGACAATCCTCCCACCCCTACATTATTTATGTATATATTACATTATCTTGGACTTCCATTTACTGCTACAACACCAGCATCTTGTCCCATTATTTCATATTGATCATTTCCTGAAACCATAAAGAAGAAGTTTCTCAATATTTGTGCAATCGTTAAGTTTGTATTTTTAACTGTTGTGGCAAAAATATCTCCCTCTTTTAATGTAATTCTTCCATTTTTTGCTAAGTCTGTTTCTATTTGTGAAGTATATTTATTATAATATACATTCTCTCCTATTTTTGTTTGTTCTGCTTGTGTTGTTTTTGAGCCTGGGTTTTCATCTAGTTGTTGAATTTGTAGCTCTACTTGAAATGAGTTTCCTGTCGCAGTAATAGTATTAATATATTGTTGATAGTCATCTAATGTTAGTTTTCCTGTTGTTTTTACTTTATCGACAAATTCTGTCGTTGCTGTTTGAACAGCTAACTGTGAAATATCATCATTTCTTTCTGATAATGACATTAATGGGAATATAAACATTAATATTGCTGCCAATGCTATTGCTACTATTGTAATTAAACTATCACCCATATTTATCACCCCTCATAATTTAGTAAAAATTATTACTCTTTTTTTCTTCTTTTTGGCTGTTCCTGCTGTTTCTTCATTATAGACATATTCTCCAATGTTTTCTATAAACTTATCTGTTGTATGTTGTTCTATAAATCCTGGATATGTATATGTCATTCCTGTAAACTTAACTGTTCCTCCTGATAAAAATGCATCCAGATTTTTTTTAACTGCATCAGGATTTTCTCCCCATGGTTCACGCCTTTTGGTTTCTTCATCTACGTCGAATGAACATATTTTTGTACTTTGTCCACCAAAATATTTATTGACTTTATCTGTTTCATCTTTACCGCTCCAATCTTTTGGATCTGTTTGAGTGGTGTAAACTTCCATATAGTCTCTTGGATTTGAACTATTTTTGAAAATTACAGTATAATTTTCTTTATAGTACTTATATAATGTTGGAATAATTGTTTCTAGCCCTACAATTCTATGGTTTTGCATTTCTTTTTCTGTGTCTGATAAATTTGTTGCATCTCCTTCATATTCGACAAAACGTGATATATCACTTTTATGTAATACGAAATCCGCTGTTGTCCTTGCTTCACTAAACATATAAAAAGCAAGTGATAAGGCCATTACAAAAGCTAATACTGCAAAGCCCATTTTTAAAGCATCTACCGCATTTTCCATACTTTATACCTTACTTCCATATACTTTCTAGGTAGCATCAGTTATTTGTACATCAACAATAAAACCTGTAGAATCATCATATCCAAAATTTACATTATATTTTGCACCTTGTCTTATTGTAGTTTTTACACCATTTACTGTTGTTGATGGTACTGCTGCAGATGGTGCAGCACTTCCTAATGTACCATCTTTATGTACGTTAACGTTTCTTGATGGATCATCTGAATAATGTGCATTATGATTTCTAATTATATCACATAAAGCTCTTACTTGTGTACCACTTTGTACTCCTTCATATCTTAAAAAGTCCTCATTGTATGCAGCTATTTTTTCTTGATCTAATCCTGTATCTGACATTGCACTTTGTGCTTGTTGGAATATAAACATTCCTATTCCTATAATTGATATTGCAAGTAGGATTGCACCTGCAATAATTAGTGCTTTTGACGCATTCTCCATAAAAATTCCTCCTTTAATTTACTTTTTATTTTTTATATTAATTTTCTAGACGTCTGCCTAAAATATTAAAAACTTTGTTATTCTCGTATTTCTTCAAATGTTAATTGTTTTACATTTTTTGTTTTTTCGTGATATTCTATTTGTGTGCATCTGAAAGTTGATGAACCATATTGTTTTACAAATGCTTCTGAACCTCCTGATGCAATTGATTCCATTGTAATATTTTTCAATTTGTCTTGATAAATAAAATTGATATTAATTCTAATAGACTTTTCATTGTCATCTATATAATTGCCATTCTCATCTTTTTCAATGTCCAATTTTTCATTGTCATCAATTGTTTTATTTATCAAACTTATGATTTGTGTTCCTAGTAAATCTATATTTTTATATGCTTCATATTCTTGATTTCTCTTTTGTGATTCTTGTAGGTTTGTCCTATATGTAATAATTCCATATCCTACAATTACTGTAATTGTTAATAATATAATTAAAATTAATGCAATTTTCTTCATTTTTGATATACTCTCTCATTAATATTATAATATTTTATAGGTTTTTATGCAAGCTTTTTTGATAAAAAACATAAAATTTCTTCTTATTGTTACTTAATTTTTAAATTTCTTCAAACTTCATGTAATATATTCTTTTTGAATTTGGACCAATACGGTAATTTCCTGCTATGCATTTATAGTATCTAAAATCATTGTTAGCAATATTTAAAGATCTGTCTTTTATTAATTTAATAATTTTTTCTTCTGAATATTGTTCTATAAATTTTTCATTTCCTATATCAATTCTAATATATGTACTTTTTTCTCCGTCTTCATCATAGTCACTTTCTGTTAGCTCATTTTCGTCGTCATATTTTTTTGCTAAACTTGCTAATCCTAAAATATCATGTAATGTAACATTTGTATCTGTATATTTTAGAAATTGATTATTAAATTCATCTAATATGGTGGCTTCCATTTTGATATTCATTTCTCTACTATAATCTGCAAAAGAATGAAATAAATATACTGCTAAAGAAATTATCATAACGCCTATCAAAACTTCGGCTGCCATTAATAAGGCATTTGAAGCATTCTCCATAATTTCTCCTCTATATAGATTATTCTACTACTTCTTCGAACAATATTTCTTTTATATTTCCATATTTATCATATTGAGCTGTACATTCAAATTGCGTAGTTTTAAATTGTGTATATGATCTTTTTATAAGTTCATATTCTTCTATTTTTTCTAATAACTTTTTGTTACTAGTATTAGATTCTCTTATGTTTTCTTCTACTGTATCTTCAGCATCATAGGGTAAATAATCAACATCTAAAATGTCTGCTAATTCTTTTTTGTTTATTTGTGAAAGAAATTTAATAGTCTTTCCTGTTGTTCCATATGTTTTAAGTTCATATTCTTCAAGTTCGCTTTCTATACCAGAGCTACTTTCTTTTCCGTATTTTTTCCATAATTTTTGAAATATCGTATTTTGTGTCCTTGGTTATATACTCTGAACCGTCTGGTTTTAGAATTGAGGTATGCACAATGACTTTAATGTCTATGTCAACACCTGCATCTATATGATTTTCATAGTCATTTTTTAGATTTCCTGCTGACAATATTTCACTACCATATACATATTTTTTATTTGCAATCTGTTCAAAATTATTTATATACTTACTAGTTTGTTCAATCGTTTCTGCATCTACTATTGTTTGTTCTGTATCTGATATTTGAGAAAAAGTAAAGTTTAGTAATCCTATTACCATAAGAGCTATTAAAATAGAACCTGCCATAATTAGGGCTTTTGAAGCATTTTCCATTTTCTATATATCTTCCTTTCCATTACTTCATTTGTCTAAATGATGTTGTCATACTTGTTAATCCTATTGCAACAAGTGGTATAATTAGATATCCAACAAATAGAACAACCATTGGTGCAAAGCCTATTCCTCTTCCTATCATACCTTTTCTTGAAATAAGTCTTTCATTTGATTCTTTTCTACGTGATTGGTAATAATCTCTTTCTGTATCTAATTCATCAAATGCATCAGAAATTGGTATTTTTTCTACTGCTGCCTGTAAGCTTTCTACAATACGAATGAAATCTTGATATGTTACATCATTTTTTAATTGTTCTAAGGCTTCCCATGGACCACTTTCATAATTGTTTACGCATTTACTAATTGGCTCTTTAAAGATATTGGCATATCTTTCTAGCCATTCAAGAATTATTTCTACATTTACTCTTTCAATTCTCATTAACATTAAAATGATAGTTTGAAATTGCATTACTTCATCTTCCATTTCCATTTGTCTCATTTTTGCTTGGAATTTTAATAACCATCTTGGTGCATTATAACCTATGATACCCATAACCATTCCAATTAAAATTTCAAACCACTGCATATTTTCACTGTTAACTGTTCTTATTTTTCCTAATACTCTTTCTGCTGCAATTTCAATTTCTTCATCACTGCTATTTATGTAGTCTTTATTAATGTTTCCTCTTCTCATATCTTTTTCAAGATCACTTTGTGTTACTGAAGTATTTCCTCTATAATGATTAATGTATTTATTATCTGACTCTGTAAGTTTCATTCCATTCTTCACGGAACTTTCTGACATTTGACCTATAATATTATAGTCTGCTGTCGGATCTGTAAATATATTATTTACTGTAATTCTATGTAATTGCATTACTACTACCATTGTTACTAAAAAAGAAACAACACACAGTGCAATTCTATTTATATACAGCCATTCCATTTTATCTTTTGAAGCTGCATCTTTTAATTCCCTTTGTAAAACTCTATGCTCTTTTGTTCCATCTTTTGGAACAAAGGCATCAACAATTTTTTTAACGATTTTTATTTTATATAATTTTTGTTGCCATGGATTTTCTGTATTTTTTGTATTTGTATTAACAGAACCATTATCTTTTAATTTTCTAATTAAAAAATAACAAACAACTGTTAATACTAATATTAAAATTTGTGCAATCATACCCATTCTTCCATTATAGAATTCTTGGGTAAAACTAAATTGTGACATTGCCCAATTTTTTATTGGTTCTAGTGCTAATATTGGTACAATTGAAATAATCGATAAGCTTTGAAAAACATAGTCCAATTTATCTCTTTTCAATATTTCCAATTGCATTTCTTGTGTAATATTATTTAAGTTTTTTAAGTATAATGAAGCGCCATCTACTTTTCTATCACCAAATTCTTTTGTTAAATATGATACTCCAGCGAATTCTTTTAGATAGCTGTTTGGTGCAATATCATAATACTTTTCAAGTTCTGACTCTGGATCATCAGAAATCAATACTTCATATATTTTTTCTGCTTGTCTTGACATTTCTGGTGCTTCATCGTCTTGAGCTACTTGATATATAGCCTCTTCAACCATGTTAAACTCATGATATGCATGTCTAATTTCTGAAAAGAAATTTATTTGTTCTTTTAATAATTTATTATCTATTTTATCTACCATTCCATCGATAAAGGTATCAATCATAAATATTTCAAATACTAGTAGAAATGATAATACTAAAAAGTTATTTTTAGTTAGTGCAATAATTGCAATTGTAATTGGAATTATAATTAATATTGTATTTGTTAATATTTTAGAAGATTGTTTTCTAATTAAATATTCATCATCTATGTTAATTATTTCCAATCTACGCCTTAACTTTAGTAAATACCTTTTGATAAAAGGTATTTTCTTATATACAAGATATAACTTTTGATAAAGAACTTCTTTTGTATATTTTTTCTCGCTGGTTCCTTGTCTTAGTTTTTGTATTTCTCTCATTTCTGCCGAGTTCATTTTTTTTCTTAACATTAAGTATATAATTACTATTACAAGGAATAAAGCTATTGCTCCAATTCCTATGTATAAAATAAAGTTGCTAGGCATATTGTTGATTTTACACCTCCCCGTTGTTTCTGCTTTTGTTCTTTTAATTTAATCTTGGTCTTCCTCTTCTTTTTTCTCCAGATTCTATCATGATTGGTTCAGGTTCATCTCCAAAATAACTTTTCTGTTTAATTCCCCAAACTCTTTCTAGGAATTTATCAAATTCTCCTACATCTCTATCGTCCATATTATTTCTCATTTCTTTAATATTTCTATCTGAGATTGGATTTGTTAATACGTAAGTACCATCGTGATATTCTAATACATTTACATATTTATATAATTCTCTGTTTGTTGTTTTGGTAAAGTATATTGTTGCATTATCAAAGAATTTTTCCATTTTTCCTTCTAATGTACTTTCTTTTCTATGGTCAAAAGTATATTCATTTTTTTCTTCTACTGGTATACATTCTGTTACTCTTTCTATGTATCTTCTACCTCTAAAGTCTTTTACCAAGTGAATATCAAAATTCAAAACTTGTACTACTTGCTCTTCTGCTGTTTTTTCATTTTTAAATACACCAGCTCTTAACATTGAGTTACGAAGTGCTGTTACTAAATCTGGGAAAGTTTTAGCGTGGTGAGTAAATAATGTGAATTTTGAAGCAACCTGTGCTGATTGAATCATCCAAGAAGCTACGGGGTCTGTTGCAACCTCACCGATGATATTAACAGAACCATCAGTCTTTTTCTGAACGTCCAAACACTCTTGTCCAGAAACAGTTTCTGTTTCACGCATTGATAAGATATTTCTTGTTGGATATATTTTTCTTAAGTGTAACTCGAAAGCTGTCTCTGTAATACGAAGGTTCATTGTTTCGTATATATTTTCTATCATTGCCATCAACATTGTTGTTTTTCCGGCATCCTTGTTCACCGGTTAGTGATATAATTCTTGCTCCTTTTACTAAATATTTTAGTAAATCAATAGCATCTTCTTTTCCTGGGAATTGAATAATTTGTTCAAGTGTAGCACGCTTTACGTCGAACTTTCTTACGAAGAATGCCCATGTTTCAGACATACTTGGTCTAACAACAACGACACGTGAACCATCTTTCATTTCATTAATTTTATATCCGTTTGTATCAGATAATTGTCCAGGATTGTTATATTTATATATATTTTGACATACTCTTTTTAGTTCTGCCTCTGTTCCAAATGATAGAAATGCTAAACGTATAGATTTACCATGAAACATAATCCAAATACTGTCGCAAGCACGTGGTACTTTATGTTCAGCAATTTGGCTTAAGTATTCTCCATCTGATTGTGCTACTTGACTTAAAAATGATTCTGGAAGTCCAGAAACACCACCAGATATACCATCTATGTTCATATCTCTTACTTCGTCGATACTACTATAACCTTTATATTTTTGATAAATTCTTTGTACAACAATATTTAGTTTGTCACTAAACGTTAAAACAAAATTTTCTTCTTCATAAATTTTATCTATTTCTTCTGGAGTAATAACATAAGAAGGTTTTGTTTCTCCTGCTATGAATTTTAATTCATCTAGCTTATATTTATTAATAATTTCTGCTAATGCCTCATATCCAAATTCTTGTTTATACATATATATTATAATATCAAATTTATCTTGTGCTGTTAATAATGATGGAATATCAAAAGGTATTGCTTTTGATACATTGGTTTCGTCAACGCCATATTCTTTGTATAGTATATCGTATATTAATTCTTTAATATACTTTTTGTCATTAACATCACCATAAGTACATCCTTTTAAAGCTTTCTTTAACTCATATTTTTTATTTTTTCTTCTTTTTAATTCTTCTTCTGAAAGTCCTATATCATATAAGTTAATTTTCGTAATTTCATCTAGTCTTTTCTTTACGAAAGCTATCATTTTATCTAATGTATATGTTTTATCATCTACTTCAACTGCTTGTTCTGCTTCTTCATCTTTTCTCTTTTTAATAAAGCGTAAAACTAGCATTACAGCACCTACTATAACGATAATTATCAATAGTATGTTTAGCATTTTTTTCTCCTTTCCATTTAAGGATTAAAGTTTCATTTGTAACTCCTGTAATCTATATATTAATGCATCTGTCATTGACTTTGTTTCTTTTATAAATATATAGTTTCTATCTGTTTCATCTGTTATATTTCTAAAGTTTAAAAATAAATCAATGATTTTTGCTTCTGCGCAAGCTTCAAAAAATAAAGTATTATACGGAATTGCATTAACTTCTTTTCTCTCTTTTAAATATCTTGTTATATTTTTTATATTATATTTTGAAAAGTTATCATATCTTCCAACTAATAGCATAATATTTTTTCTTTTGTAGAAGTCGTCGTCTTGACGTAATTGTAGGAAATTGTCTATACTTTCCAATCTTTGTGTAATATTTACTACATTCACATTTGACATTTGTAGTATTGCATTTGTTGATTGTTCTGGCATTCTGTTGCTTAAATCTACTAATATCATATCATAGAATTGATTTGCTGTTTGTAAGATATCAGCATAGTTTTTTGTTATTTCAGCATATTCTTTATAATCAGTTGTTACTGGTGAAGCCAATACATCCAATCTATCTTTTAAAATAATTTTTGAATAATTACGTACAATTTCAGGGCTTGTTCTGTTTCCTGCTAATACTCTTGATAGTCCTTCTACTCCGGAATCCACTCCTACCTTAGCATTCATTCTCATTTCTGTTGAATTTATTATAGGCGTATTTTGTTCTTTTGAATAATGCCAAAAACAATCTTCTAGTATCTTGTCTTGGAATCCTGTTGCTACTATTAAAATTTTGTAATTGTGTTCAATTGCTAGTTGTGTTGCCACAGCTGCAAGTGATAAAGTTTGTCCAGTTTCTTTTCTTTCGTGACTCATAAATGTAATAATTGCCATTTTAAACTCCTTTTTCTAATTGTTTAAAAATTCTTTTTATTTCTCCATAATCTGACTCGTCTACTAATCTTTCTGCAATAAACATTAATGCTTCTTTATATTGCGTACTTAATTTTTTAAACTTAATTTTTGATACTCTTTGATTTTCTGCAATAACGCTTTCGTCTCCTAACTCAAAAGGAAAATATATTCTTTCTTCTTCCCATTCCAATTTATACCCTAAAGATAGATAATTTAAATAATCATCTTCTTCTTGAGAAGCCGTTTTAGAGAACAATACCTTTGTTATTTTTATAATTTGTGTTAAGCCACTAAGTGCTTCTAATCCTTTTTTAATAGAATATGCGTCAAATGATGTTACAAAATAATTATGTTCTGCTGTTGTTAATTCAAAGTTTTCTATTCCTTTTGCGTCGTCTGTATCTATTAATGCCATATCATATCCTAAATCTGCATGTTCTGGCATTCCTAAATATTCTTTTATTTGATTATAATTTTGAAATCCTACTGCTACATCTATTCCTTCAAATTCTGTAACATAGGTTGTTGTTGGTTTAATAACAGGTACTATGTATTTTGCTTTTTGCGTTGTTGTCGCGTCTATCACTAATACTCTTTTTCCTGTACCAACTATTATTTTTGCTATATATATGACTAAATCTGTTTTGTCATAAGCTCCTATAAAACCTATCTTTTTCATTTAACCCTCCATGCTTTATCCGCCTAATGAATCTATGTATGCTTCTCTTTCTTCTTGTAATTTCTGAATTTCTTCTTTTGTTTTATCTATTATATTGTCTTCTGCATCATCATTTTCTACAGCATTCTTTATTGGAGTTCTTATAATTGTTCTATTACCTTGGTCATTATTTCTTGCAAATATTTCTGATCTTGCTGTATCTAAAATATTTGTATCTTTACTCATTAATTGTAATACTCCATCTGAAGGTATATATGTTAATGTAGCTGAACCTTGTATACCTGGTTCAACATATTTTGTTGCATATAACATAGACCCCTCTGCCATGTAGCTTTCTATTATAGCACTACTCATTGTTAATATTTCATCTTCTCTTAAATCTAACCACATACAGTCTGTTGATGATACTCCGTTTATTTCAGGTATTGTTACTTGTTTATGAGTAACAACAATATAATCTTGACCCGTTGGTAATCTTAGACGTACATCAATATAATCTCCTGTTTGTATTTGTGAAAGTTTAGTAATGATATTGTATTCTTGTGTTCTGACATCTGCTCCTAACATCTCATCTTCATATGTAATATCTGATGTTACAATTGTTCCTGGATGTAAATCTACTTTTGCTTTATATCCTCCTGGAAAATGTGTTCCATTTACGTCTGGAGAAGGATTTCCCTCCTTGTCCTTTATCTCTGCACTATATGCAACATCTGAATTAATTGATGATTGTATCTCTATTCCTCTTACTTGTGATGCAAGAATTTCCGTGCCTGATTTTACTTCTCCTGTTACCATATAAACATATTTTGTATTTGCCTTTTTAGCTTCTATTTCTTTATTCAAATTAGAAATTTGAAATATTAGGAAAGCGATAATAAGTCCTGTTATCAGTAATGTAATTAACATTCCTAATAAAAATGAATTATTTGCTTTTCTTTGCATTGGATTTACTGTCATAATTTATTCCTCCTTATAAATTGACAAAATAATGTTACTTATTCTATTATAAATCACAATTCGAAAAAAAACAACAATATTAAGTTTTTTGTAACAAAAATTTAATATTGTTGTAATACATTTGTAATAAATTATCTTCTCGTGTATCTCCAGTTGCATCTTCCTATATTATTTCCATTTTCTGTAGTTGGATTCGTTCCATTATCATTTATTACTGTAATCATATTTGCATTATTGTTGTTATTTGCATTTTGTTGTTCCCATAAGTTACATCTTGCTATAATATTGCATATTAGTCTTGTTAATACGGCTGTTACATAAGCTAAAATTGTATACAAAATAGCATATAATAAAAAAGATGAATCAAAAGCTGCGTATGTAACAATAAGATATATTGCAAAAAATGTGGCTGCTACTAATAGTGGACTTCTTAGTACTTTTTGTAATACGATTGATAATATAATTGTTGACACTGGTAAAGCAAAGAGTAATAATAGTATATTCATACGTTTTCTGTTCCTTTCTGTATCTTTCTTTTGCTATATTTTATGTGACAACATTATTATTTGTTACTTTTTTTATTTTTCGTATTCAACTTTTACTAGATATAATCCTTGTGGTGGTAGGGTTTTTCCAGCTTTTGTTCTATCTTGCATATTAATAATATTTGGAATTTCTTCTGGTTTAATTTTTCCTAGTCCAACATCTACTAGTGTTCCGCTGATAATGCGAACCATGTTATATAAAAATCCATTTCCTGTTAGTTCTATGATAATTCTATCTCCTTCTGTTTTTAAAGTAGCTTTATAAATTGTTCTTATACTGCTCTTGCTACTTGTTCCAGAAGATTTGAAGGCTTTAAAGTCATGTTCCCCCTCAAAATATTTTATTGCCTGTTTCATTTTAGCAATATCCAATTTTATAGGCATATGGTATTCTAAGCTTCTATAAATAGCACTACCATATGCCGAATTGTTAATAATATATCGATATGTTTTTCTTTTGCAGTTATATCTGCTGTGAAAATTCTCTTCCACTTCTTCTGCCTTAATAATACGAATTGAATTTTTTACTTGTGAGTTAATTGCAATAGCAATTTTTTCAATTGGCATTTTAGTTTCTGTTTTAAAGTTTGCTACCTGACCTAATGCATGTACTCCAGCGTCTGTTCTTCCTGAAGCATATAGTTCTACTTCTTCACCTGTTATGTTTTGAATTGCTTTTTCAATTTCTCCTTGGATGTTTAATTTGTTTTGCTGTTTCTGCCATCCGGTTGAAATCTTTTCCGTCGTATTCAATTGTTAGTTTTATATTTCTCATTTTTCTTCTTTATTTTCCTTTAAGGTTTCTTTTTTTATTTTAACTTTTTTTAATTTTGGTTGTCTTTCTTCTCCAAATCTTTTTGTAACAATATTTTTGATTAATATATTTTTTAATGCTTCTTCTTTTAAATCTGCAATTAATGTTCCATCTTTTGCAATTGATATTTTTCCAGTTTCTTCTGAAATAATTACTGCTATAGCGTCAGTTTCTCTTGAAATTCCTATGGCTGCTCTATGTCTTGTTCCTAATCCACTTACAATATCTTTGTCATCTGCTAATGGTAAAATACAAGCAGCAGCTTCTATTTTATTTTTGCTAATAATTACTGCTCCATCATGTAATGGTGTTTTAGGAATAAAAATATTTACTAACATTTGTGGCGAAATTTCTGCTCCTATTCTTACACCAGAATCCATAATATCAGCTAATTGTATATCTCTTTCAAATACAATAAGTCCTCCTATTTTTTGATTTGACATTTCCTTTGCAGCAATTACAATTTTGTAAATATCTTCTTTTGTTTTTGTTGCTAAATCTTTTTCTGCTAGTCCAAAGTATCTTGTAAACTTGTTGGTTCCTAATTGTTCTAACATTCTACGTAATTCTGGCTGGAATATAATTATTAATGCAATTACGCCATAAGGCATAAACACTGTTAATATATAGTTTAAAATTCGAAATTGTAAAATATCACTTAATACTGTTGCAATAATAATTAATAAAATTCCTTTTAACAACTGCCATACTCTAGAATTTCTTGCTGATGCTAAAAATTTATACACAATAAAACCTACGATGATAACATCTAAAATAAATGTTATTAGTAGGAATGGATTGTGGTATATTTCTGTAAAATATGTTGTTATATTTTCTATTAAATGGTTAAAATTTACTGAAAAAGTATCCATATTTCTCCTTTGTTTAATTTATATATTATTTTAAATTAAGTACATAATTAAGCTTGCAACCATTGCAAATACCATCATTCCTGCTAAAACTGCAGCTAAAATCCTTGTTGCTATTTTTCCTACATCATGGTGTTTTTTATTTGTTTCTTTTTTTGCCATTTTCCTTCCTCCTCTATCTTAATTCTTAAGAATTTTTATATCTAAAAAAATCATTTACATTATTAATCTTACCTTATTTTATTTTGTTTGTAAAGAGGATTTTTTATACATATTTGTTAAGTTTTTATGAATTTTCTATTTTATTTAGTATGTCATACCAACTATATACTCGTGTAATATTTTTACCTTGTACTTTTTTGTTATATGGATTGTCAAAGCAAAGTACAGGAATTCTTCCATCAATTTCTGCAATATTTTTAGGTGAATCTTCTACCATTATATCAATTGCATTTTCCAAGCAAGCTGATAACTTTCCTTTTTGTGTAAATATTAATTTGTCATATTCTATTTGATTTTCTTTTAGCCATTTTTTAACCATATCTTGCATTTGCCCATAAGTTTCCGGTGGAAGTCCTTCTTCATTTCTGGCTGTAATAATATAAATTTCGTGTTTTTCTTTTAGAGTATGAATTACCTCTTTTACAAATGTTTTTGGTAGATATTTTGTAGCATAAAATTCCAAATATTCATTCCAAAATAGTTCTTCTTGTTCTTCAGAAATACTAAGTGCTTCCTTTTCATAATATTCTTCTTCTTTTACTTCATATGGTATTTTATGTTCATAGCAAAACTTAATTCCATAATCTAATCTAAATTGATTTAAGTCTTCAATAACGCCATCTATATCTATTCCTATTTTCATTTACTTGCTCCTTTATTTAACCTCATTTTTTATAAATTTAATTGCTTTAATTATATCTTTAAAGCTTATATTTTTGGCATAACTGTGCTTGTCCTTGTAATCAGTCCACGAAGTATGTAATGTTTTATCTTTTGTAATAGTTTCTATTATGTGTTCTATGTTTTTCAAATCATTTTCTGTATTTCTATTTTGAAAAGTAGCATATATTGCTTGTTTCAATATTACTTTATCAATTTCTTTCCATTTAAAATTTACAAAATAATATAAATCATAATAATCTTTCATTCTACTATTCGCAATTTTTCTTGATAAAATTGTTTGAAGTTTTTCTGCAATAATTGTTTCTTGATTATAAGTATAGATTTCTATGTAATCATCTTCTAACAATTTTTTTATATTTATATTCTATTGCCTTTGGAGTAATAACATCTCCTGTTGATATATCAATATGAAATGGAATCTTTAAATTTTCTATATTTCCAATTAATTTTACTCTATATCCTCCATATTCTGATTCTTCTTTTATTTTCTCTATTTTATCTAGTTTCATTTGTGTATTATCATTCAGATCAATGTTAATAATATTGATAACTAACTTTTCTATTTCTTCTTGTTTAAAGTTTATTCCAATTATATCAGCATCTATATCCATTGTGCTTCTTAAATTAATACCTATAATAGATGATAGTAGTAATCCACCTTTTATGATTAATTTTTCTTTGTATTTTGAAACTGATAATCTTTCTAAAAATCTTTCGAACATGTAATTTTGTAAAACTTGTTGTACTGTTAAGTTGTTTTCTTTAGCAAAATTATTGGCTCTGTCTTTTAAACTTTGGACATTTTTTATCATATCAGTACCTCCATTACATTTCTTAATTTTTTTTCACATTTTAACTTTTTAGCATATTCTATAGCTAGGCTGGAATCTATCTTATTCTTTATAAACATTTCTTTTATAAATTTGTTTGTCTGCTCTTTGTCTACACCTGTTTTTTTATTTTTTATTAAATCACATAAAATTCTTTCTAGATTATAGGATATTACTTCAAATCCACCTGGTGATTCTACTTTAATTGCTCCTAAATACAAATTTTCTTTATTTACATAGTGAACTCTTATATTTTTAGACATTCTGTGTTTATTAAATCCTTTATATGTTGTTACATCAATTAAGTCTGGAGTTTTCTCTGTTTCTCCTAAAAAGTACATTGCCGTATTATATGAAAATACTATTTTATTACTTTTCTGCTGTAAAATATAAAACTCATCTTCTATAATATCATTTCTTATATAAATACCTCTTGAATGTTTTTCAATAATTTTATCATTAATAAGCTTATTAATATAATAATTACTTATATTATTTTCTTTAAAAAAGCGATTGTTTATAATTCCATTACTATTTGCAACTTTCTCTTTTATTTCTTCATACTTTTCCATATTTATCCTCCATTTAGCATTTGTGCTCACATTGTATCATATAGTAAGCACAAATATCAATATTTTTCTTTTATTTTTTATTTTTATTTCCTATATTTTTTATTCATTTAATTTTATAAAAAATAAATGAGAAATATAAATAGAAATTTTTCATCTATAGCATTTCTCATTAAAATTTTATAGAAAAGTTAATTTGCAAATATATACAATTTAAGCTATTTTAATTTTGTTGTATAAAAAATGACCGAAACTTGCTACTTGCAAATTTTAGCCATTTTATCTTAATTCGTTTTCATTTTTTAATTTTTATATTCGTTTTTATTCGTTTTTAATTTTTTATATTCATTTTTTGTACACTTAGATGTAGAATTATGCTTTTTTAGCTTTTTCAGCTAATTCTGTAAAAGCTTTTGCATCTGTAATTGCTAAATCAGCTAACATTTTTCTATTAATTACAATGTTTGCTTTCTTTAATCCTGCGATTAATTTGCTGTAAGTAATTCCGTTCATTCTTGCAGCAGCATTGATTCTTGCAATCCATAATTTTCTAAAATTGCTCTTTTTATCTTTTCTTCCAACATACGCATACATTCCTGATTTCATAACAGCTTGTTTAGCTTGTCTGAATCTATAACGTTTTGCACCATAATATCCTTTTGCTCTTTTTAATACTTTTTTATGTTTCTTACGAGTGATTATTGCTGTTTTTACTCTTGCCATTTTATTGCCTCCTTATCTTAATATTTTCATACTAATTAATTACCATAAGGTAATAATCTTTTAATTCCTGCTTCGCATGTTTTATCTGCATAAGCATCTTGAACTTTTCCTCTTGCTTTTGCTCTTGAAGTTTTTCTAGCTAAAAGATGTCTTCTATTTGATTTTGTTCTTTTTACTTTTCCTGTTGCAGTATATGAATATCTTTTCTTTGCGGCTTTATTTGTCTTTAATTTTGGCATAATATTTCCTCCTTGTAAATTTTATAATTTCTTTTATTTTAATACTAGCTTTTCATTTCTTTTTTGGCTAGTATAATAAACATATTTTTTCCTTCTAGAACAGCTTTTTTCTCAGGAACTGCTATGTCTGATACTGCTTCTATAAATTGATTTAGATTGTCTTCTCCTAGTTTTACATAATTTAGTTCTCTTCCTCTAAATCTTACTGTTACTTTTACTTTGTTTCCATCTTCTAAGAACTTTCTAGCATTTTTTACTTTAAATTCAAAATCATGTTCTTCAATATTTGGTGTAATTCTAATTTCTTTTATTTCATATACTTTTTGCTTCTTCTTAGCTTCTTTTTCCTTTTTAGCTTGCTCAAATTTATATTTACCATAGTTCATAATTTTGCAAACTGGTGGTTCAGCGTTAGGAGCAACTAATACTAAATCTAGTTTTTTATCATAAGCTAATTCTAAAGCATCATTTAATTCCATGATTCCTCTTTTTTCACCTGCATCATCAATTACTTGAACTTTATTTGCTCTAATTTGTTCATTAATCGGTAATTCTTGTTTTATAGTAAAACACCTCCAAATTTTTACATAAAAAATTGATTTGTCAAAAGACAAATCAATCCACTTATTATATATTATAATATTTTTAATACTATTATATTTAAGTTTTAACCTTTTTCTATTTAAGATAAGGTGAGAAGTGGATTGCTTCTTCTTTGTTTGACTTAAATATAATATCATACTGTTTTGTAAAAGTCAAGTGGTAATCCAACTTTTTCAGGGAAGATTAATCATATTACAAAAATATTACAAAAGAGACAAAAAGGAAAATATATGATAGACTTATACA
>CANRMM010000010.1 GCA_947631745.1 uncultured Clostridia bacterium | reverse complement strand
TTAATTATACTACGATTTTGAGCAAAACTAAATTCCGTTCGGGACTTTGCTGGAATTTACTTTTAAATTTAAGGAAAATGTCAATATCTATATTTTATATTTTTGCAGAATTGATTTTTTATTAGGTTTGTGATAAATTATATAGAAAAATAGAGAGTTTAGAGGAAAATATGGAAATAGTACCTGTTGAAAAAAATAAAGAATATATTGTAGATATTGTTGATAATGGATATGATGGTGAAGGAATTGCTAAAATAGAAAATTTTATTGTGTTTGTGAATGGAGCCATAAAAAATGAAGTTTGCAAAATTGCTATTACAAAAGTAAAAAAAGACTTTGCTTATGGAAGAATTATTGAAGTGATACAAAAATCAAATAACAGAATTGACGAAGATTGCAACACATATAAAAGATGTGGAGGGTGTAGCTTAAGACATATTGATTATTTATATACTTTGCAAATGAAACAAAAAATGGTACAAATGTTAGTAGATAAAACTTTGAATTCTAGGATAGAAGTGCAACAGACGATTGGAATGGAATATCCATATTTTTATCGCAATAAATTGCAATATCCAATTGGAATAAGCAAAGATAATAAACCAACAATGGGTGTATTTGCTAAGAGAACACATGAAATTATTCCAGTAGAAAATTGCTATATCCAAAATCAGACTTCAGAGCAGATTGCAAAATATATTTTTGAGCTTATAAAAAAATATAATATTTCTGTATATGATGAAAGAATAGCGAAAGGGAAGATACGTCATATAGTTATTAAGATAGGAATTAAGACAAATGAGATTATGTGTATTTTGGTAACTAACGAGGAAGAAATTGGACAAGAAAGTAAATTAGTTGAAGATATAACGAAGAAATTTTCAAATATAAAAACAGTTATAAAGAATGTTAATAATCAGAATACCAATGTTATTTTAGGAAAGAAGAACATTGTATTATATGGAGATGGCTATATTTATGACAAATTAGGAGAATATACTTTTAAAATTTCTCCTATGTCTTTTTACCAGACGAATCCAATTCAAACAGAAAAATTATATAATAAAGCCATAGAGTATGCTAATTTAAATGAAGAAGATGTTTTGTGCGATCTTTACTGTGGGATTGGAACGATTGGCATATTTGCAGCAAGACATGTAAAAAAAGTTTATGGAATTGAAATTGTAGAAGAAGCTATACAAGATGCAAAAGAAAATGCTAAAATAAACGAAATAAATAATATAGAATTTATATCTGGCGATGTAGAAAAAGTATTTCAAAATATGATTGAACAAAAACGTATTTTTCCAACAGCTATTATTGTAGATCCGCCTAGAAAAGGACTGGATAATACTACAATTCAAACAATCTTGTCATTGAATGTAAAGAAATTTGTATATGTAAGCTGTAATCCATCAACATTAGTGCGTGATTTAAAAATACTAGAGGGAAAATATAATGTAAAGCAAATACAACCAGTAGATATGTTTCCTTTCACGAGCCACGTGGAGTGTGTGGCAGTACTGCAACTAAAATAAATGTTTGACTTTGAAATGCAAAAAAAAGAAAAGGGAATTGAGTGTATGGTAGTAGCATAGATTTAAATGTTTTTGTAATGTATAAAGTGGAGATAGCAGGAATATATACTCCTGCTATTTCTATTTTCCTTCGAACTTTTGCTTTACAGTATCTATTTTGTTTTGCTCAGCTGTTTCTGTTTTATACCATCCTTTTTGAGCCATTAAATTGTAAATTTTATTTTGAATATCTAAAGATTGATTTAAAGCATCCTTGAATGCCATGTGAACTTCAGCAGTAGTTGATTCAATGGTTCCATGAAGATATAAATCACAAACTCCTTTTTCAATTAATAGCTCTTTTTCCATTAGGTCTTTATCTTCCATAATAATCCTCCTTGTTTTATAGTAAATTTAAAAATTTGCTACATAGTTCATTATGTTTTTCTTCTAATTCTTTCATATAAGTAGAAAGTGTAGCATCTTGAATCTGAGTTGATGCTTTTTGACTACAAGATTTCATAAAAGTTTCATGACCTAAAGCATCTTCAACATATAAAAGTTCTTTACTTGTCATTATTATCACCACCTAGAAATAATATTTCCAAAATTTATGAAATTTATACTTAGATTGTATAATAAATTGATTTTAAATAGTAAATTTGATATTATAATGACATCATATTGATGAATTTAGGAGGAATAAAATGAATAGAGAAGAAGCTTTTTCATTGTTACAAAAGTATAATAAAGAACCTTTTCATATTTTACATGGATTAACTGTAGAAGGGGTTATGAGATATTTTGCGAAAGAATTAGGTGAAGATGAAGATTATTGGGGTATTGTTGGGTTGCTTCATGATGTGGATTTTGAGCAATATCCAGAAGAACATTGTAAGAAATGTATTGATATTTTAAAACAAGAAAAATATCCAGAGGAAATGATTCATAGTATTTGTAGTCATGGATTTGGAATATGTTCAGATATTGAACCTACAAAAGAGATGGAAAAAATATTATATGCTACTGATGAATTAACAGGCTTAATAGGAGCAACAATTAAGATGAGACCATCTAAAAGTGTTAAAGATTTAGAAGTGTCTAGCTTGAAGAAAAAATTTAAAGATAAAAAATTTGCAGCTGGTTGTTCAAGGGATGTTATTAAAAATGGTGCTGACAGGTTAGGCTGGGAATTGGATGAATTATTTGAAAAAACAATTCTTGCTATGAGAGATTGTGAAGATGATATTAATGAAAAGATGAGAAAATTGTTTTAAATAAATGGTAAAAAATGTATAAAATTCATAAAAATTACTATAATGAGTTAAGGGGATATAAACAAAATGTCAGGTTTTAGTGATAGAATAGCAAAGAATAAGATTTATTTGTGGTATACATTACTGTTTTGTATTACAGCTCTCATTGTATTTATGATTTTTATACAATTAAATAAAGGATTTATTTGGCAAGATGATGGTTTTAAGCAACATTATTCCATTCTATATGATTTTAATCAAATTATGAGAAATTCATTTAAGGAAGGATTTCAGACATTTTCGTGGGATATGGGATTAGGCTTAGATGTCATTCGGTCAATATTCTTATTACATTTTAGGAGATCCTTTTGCTTATATAAGTTTATTGTTTCCTATGGAAATTTTGGAAACTATGTATAGCATGCTGATTATATTGCGCATTTTTTGTGTTGGACTTGCTTTTATTGCTTATTGTAAGTATCAAAATAAAGAGGAATGTGCTTCTTTGTTAGGAAGTATTATTTATACATTTTGTGGATTTATTTTATATGCTGGTATTAGACATCCTTATTTTACAAATGCATTAATTCTTTTACCATTAAATTTCATAGGAATAGAAAAATTATTAAAAGAAAATAAAAAAGTCTTTTTGATTTTTATTGTTTTTGCTTCTGCAGTTAGTAATTATTATTTCTTTTATATGATTACTATTATTACAATTTTATATGCTTTTATAAAGTATATTATAGAATATAATCATGGATTAAAAGATTTTTTTAAAAAAGTAATAATTGCTATTGGTTGCTATATTGTAGGAATACTAATGGCTGGAGCTATTTTGTTACCTACAATATATGCTTTTCTAAATTCTGCTAGAATAGGCTATGAACAAACTTATTCGTATGGTCCAAATTTTTTAATTGATTTTTTTAGAGGTATTATTTGTATGAGATTCAGCAATTGGACTGTGATTGGAGTTTCATCAATTATATTATTAATGATACCTGTTTTATTTACAAAGTTAAAAGAAAAAGAGTCAAGAATATATGCCATTTTGCTAATTATTACTACTATTATGCTGATGATTCCACTTATATCATCTTTTATGAATGGCTTATCATTTCCAAGCAATCGTTGGGTATTTGCCTATTCTTTTATATTAGCTTATATTGTTACTATTTGTTTTAATAAAGAACTACGATATACAAGAAAACAAATTAGTTTGATGTTGATTGTACTTATTATATATGGAATAATAGGGCTATATGTAACTAAGATGAAAATTATCAATAATTTAGATTTCTTTATATCACTTGCAATAGCTGGAGTAATATGGCTAGTAATTTTATTTAGCACAAAAAAATTACGTTATGGGAATGTAATTGTTATTTTATTAGTAGTGTGTAATATAGGAGTTATAGCATTTTCTTTGTATGCTAAAGTTGGAAAAGTAGGAAAGGGCTATGCTTCGGAATTTAAAAATAATAATTCTGTTATGCAGTTGAATCATACGTTAAGTGGTAAAGCAAATGCTTTTGAAGAAGCAATTATGTATATTAAAGAACATGATAATGATTTTTATCGTATTGCTAAATATGATACAGGTCATCATAACATTTCTCTTATTTATGATTATCATTCACTTCAAACTTTTCTATCTATTGGAAATGGTGGAGTATATAATTTATCAGCGGGATTAGAAGATAATCATTATAATACAACGAGATGTATTAATGGAATGAATAGAAGAACTAAAATTACAACATTATTAGGAACAAAATATTATATTTGTAATGAAAAAGAAGAGCAATCAGTTCCTTATGGATATGAGTTATATCATGAAATAGGAGATACAAAAATTTATAAAAATAAATATTGGCTTTCTGTAGGAAATTTTTATGATAGTTATTTATCAAAAGAAGATTACGAAGAGTTATCTCCTCTTGAAAAAGAGGATGCTTTGATTACTACTGCTGTATTGGAAAATAATGTTGCAGGAGTAAGGAAAGAAACAGATATAAAAAACAAAGTGAGTCCAATTAATAGTTTAGAATATATAGATGAAGAGAATAAAATACAAAATAATAAAATAGAAATAACGAAGGATAATCAAAAGCTTTCTTTACAGATAAAGAAACTAACAAGAGATACAGAATTATATTTGGCAATTAAAAGTTTGCAATATGATAGTGGTAGCAAAAAGACTGATTTTAAAATAACAACATCTTTTAATGGAATGAAGGATAATGAAGAGGTACAAGATCCTCTTACATCTGCGTACTATGTAAATAACCCAAATTTTATTATTAATTTAGGTGTTATTACGGAAAAAAGTAAAAATGAATTAGAAATTACTTTTAATCATAAGGGAACTTATACATTTGATACATTAGAAATATTGGAAGTTCCAATGGAAAGTTATGAGAATAAAATTAAAAAATTAAAAAAGAGTGAACTGACAGATGTTGAATATGGTAATAATTATTTAAAGGGATATATAAATAATGAAGAAAATGGTATTTTACAACTTACTACTTCATATTCGGATGGATGGAAAGCGTATGTAGATGGAAAAAAAGTAGACATTTTAAAGGTAAATGAGGGATTTATTGGAATATTTTTGGAGGCAGGAGAACACGAAATTGCATTTCAATATAGTACACCTTACTTGAATATAGGAACAATATTATCTATAATAGGAGTAGTTATCTTTATAATAGTTATTATTTTAGAAAAAAGAAGGAGAAAATAATATGTTAGTTTTAATTACAGGAGCTTCTTCTGGGATTGGCAGAGATATGGCAAGAAAAATGGCGGAAATGGGATATGATTTAGCATTGGTGGCTAGAAATCAAGATGGACTTGATAGAATTAAGTTAGAATTAGGAGAAAAATATCCTAATATAAAAATTCAAACTTTTGCACTAGATTTAACGCAAAAAGAAAACTGTTATCATTTATATGACTGTGTAAAAAATGTGGATATACTGATTAATAATGCAGGATTTGGATTATTTGGGAGATTTCAAAATACGGATTTAGAAAAAGAAATTAATATGATTCAAACAAATGTGATTGCTTATCATATTTTAATGAAGTTATATTTGAAAGATATGCTACAAAAAAATGCAGGACATATTTTAAATGTTGCTTCAATTGCTGGTTTTATGCCTGGTCCATTAATGGCAACTTACTATGCAACTAAGAATTATATTGTAGCTTTAACAAGAGCTGTGCATAAGGAAATAAAGAAGCAACATTCAGACGTAAAAATTAGCATGCTTTGTCCAGGTCCAGTAGATACTAATTTTGATAATGTAGCAAATGTAAAGTTTAAAATAAAAGGATTAACAAGTGAATATGTAGCAAAATATGCAATTAAATATATGCTAAAAGGTAAATTAGTAATTGTTCCTGGAACATTAATAAAAGTAGCAAGATGTTTAACAGAAATTACACCAACAGTTATTACAGAAGAGGTATCGTATCACATGCAAACCAAAAAAGAAGGAAAAAATAAAAAAAGATGAGATTATAAGGATGAAACGGCAAAAATAGGTGCGAAAAACTTGCAACAATAGACAAATAATGATAATATTATACAAGTTATAATATTATCATTATTTTTTTACATATATAATGATTTGGAAATAAGTATTAGGAGAGAAAATTATGCATAGCTTTATTAATATAATCAAAGAACATATAGAATATCGCCACCAAATATTAAAATTGGCAAAAGCTGATATTGTTAAGACATATAGAGGAGCAGCCCTAGGATGGTCATGGGCTGTAATAAAACCGGCTGTTACTATTTTTGTTTATTGGTTTACTTTTGAAATTGGAATAAGGGGTGGAGGAAATAAAATAATAGATGATTTCCCATTTTTCTTATGGTTAATTTGTGGCTTGATGCCATGGTTTTATATGAACGATATGTTAACACAGGGAACAGACTCTATTAGAAAATATAGTTATTTAGTTACTAAAATGAAATTCCCTGTTTCAACAATACCAACATTTGTTAGTATTTCGAAGTTGATGGTACATGCTATATTAATGGTGATTATGATTGTTATTTTTATTGCTATGGGCTATCCACCAACAATTTATATTTTACAATTACCTTTTTATATGTTATTAAACTTTTTGTTTTTTACAATATTTTCACTATTTGCTTCATTATTATCAGCCATTAGTAAAGATTTCTCAAATTTAGTAAAATCAATGATTACAGCAATCTTTTGGCTATCAGGAATTGTATGGAACATTAATACAATGGATGAAAAGTTAATATGGATAAAAAAACTATTAATGGTTAATCCTGTGACATATTTAATAGAAGGATATAGAAATTGTTTTATTCATCAAGTTTGGTTTTTTGAGCAACCAAAAAGACTTATGTATTTTGCCATTATACTAATAGCAATGCTTATATTCTCTGTATGGATATATAGAAAATTAAGAAAAGAAATACCAGATGTTCTAAATTAGGAGTGAAGTTAGTGTGAAGAAAGAAACAGTTATTAAATTTGATAAGGTTACAAAAACATATAAATTGTTTAAAAATGATAAAAAAAGATTACTTTCTGTTTTTTTAAAAAAAATGAAATGTAAAACCAAAAAAGCTGTTAATAATGTATCATTTGAAATAAAAAGAGGAGAAGCAGTTGCTATTTTTGGTAAAAATGGTGCGGGAAAATCTACTATTTTGAAGATTATTACCGGTGTTTGCTTTCCAACAGAAGGAAAAGTTGATATTAATGGCAGAGTAAGTGCTTTGTTAGAGTTAACTTCTGGATTTGATCCAGAATTTACAGGAAGAGAAAATATTTATTTAAAAGGACAATTATTAGGAATTAAAAATAAAGAAATTAAAGAACTAGAAAGTACTATTATTGATTTTGCAGAACTAGAAGAATATATAGATCAACCTGTTAGAACATATTCTAGTGGTATGAAAGCAAGATTAGGTTTTTCAATTAATGTTAACATACGTCCCGAAATTTTTATTGTTGATGAGGCTTTAAGTGTTGGAGATGAAGAATTTAAAAATAAATGTATTAAAAAAGTAAATGAAATTATTAGCAATGAGAATGTAACTCTTTTGTTCGTAACACATGCTACAGCAGTAGCAAAAGAATTTTGCAAAAGAGGATTACTAATGAAAGAAGGAAGATTGATATTTGATGGAGATATAGATGAGGCAATTGAAAAATACGAAAGCACATATAAAAAGAAATAATGGAGGTAGGCAAAATTAAGAATGAAGGCAAAATATTCAATATTAGTATTAATTAGTGAAATTGATAAGATACAAGATACCATTTCAAATATAAAAAAAGGCGGTTGTTTTTCTAAGGTAGAACTTATTTTATTAGATAATTCGAAAAAAGACGGTGATGAAAAAAATCAAGATTTAGATGAAATTTTGAGTCAAAATACTAATTTTATTTATGTTGATGCAAAGGAAAAGAATAAAGCAGAAGCATATAATATGGGGCTAGAATATGCAACAGGAAAATATATTAGCTTTATTGAACAAGATGTAATATATTGTAAAAATGCGATAAAGGATGTAGAAAAATGCATTCATAAAGGAAAGGCAAAGGTTATATCTTTTAAACCATACTATATGCAAGACGAAAAAGTAAAACCATATAAAATGTGCCCAAAAAAATGTACAGCTGTAGATTTGAACTTCATGCCTTTAAAATTAAATTTGGCTTTGGATTCATATTTTATTCATAAAAAATTAATCCAAAAATTTGATGAGACAATACTCTTCGAAGATGCAAAAATGAAATTTCTTTTGGAGCTATTTATGAAATATCCATTTTATTATTTCCTTAAAGATACTCCAATGTATTATAAAATAGCTAAAGAAGATGATGTAGCAATAGGTTCAATGCAAAAGGATAAGAAATGGTATAACGATTCTTTGACTAATTTTGTCATTCCTTTTTTGAAAAAGATATATGAGTTATACGATGAAGTTCCTGCTTTTATACAGGAAGCTATGTTATATTATATTTTTGTAAAATATAATTGTAATATAAATGATAGAAATAAAATGGTATTATCAAAAGAAGAGGCAAAGCAGTTTTTTCATAATACTGCGATTGCGTTGCAATACATAAGTACAAAATTAATTATGGGATTAGATAAAGATACATTATATAAAATTCCAAAATGGTTAAGTTATCAGTTTGTTTTGGCCAAAAATAAAGAGTTAAATATAAATATGAATGTCAAAATAGATAATGATAAAGTTTCTTTGTGGAATGAACAAAATGGTGAAGAATATGTTTTAAAGAATAGTGGAAATTCATTGCATGCAGAAATTGAAGCAATTAGTTATGAGAAAAAATCAATAGAAATAGATTATAGAGTTGGATTAGAATATTGCTTAGAAAATGAAAATATAGAAACTTTTGTTAAATATAAAGACAAAAAAATAAAGGCAAAGAGGACGAATTGCTATCCACTTTTGAAAGTATTTGATTTGACAATATCTAAAAAAATCCCTTTTCATGTTTCAATACCATTCGACAAGGAAGAAATAAAAGGAAATATAGAGTTCTACTTTATTTGTCAAAAATGTGAAATAAAGCTTGATGTTAAATGTGTGTCACCAAAAGTACATTTGAATAATTCAAAATTTTCGTATTGGAAATTTAATAAACATTATTATTTATGCAATAAAAAGAAACATTTGGCTATAGAAAAGAAAAGTTTCTTGTCAGGGTGTATAAAAGAAATGGAATACTTTTTGGCTAGAATGTTTAGAACAAATCGTAAGGTATCTACTTTAAAATGGTTTGGTCTAAGATTTATTTATTGGTGTATGAAACCATTTTACAAAAATAAACAAATATGGATTACTTATGATAAATTGTATAAAGGTGGAGATAATGGGGAATATATATATAGATATGTAAAAGATAACCATCCTGAAGTTGAAATTTATTATGTTATTAATAAAAATTCGCGAGACTATGCAAGACTAAAAGAAGAAAAAAATTCTCGCTTATTGGTTTATGGAAGCTTAAAACATCGACTTATATCATTGTTTAGTAAAGTGGTTTTAGCAACACATGCTAATGCTATTTCATATTGTGGTTTTAATAATAAAAGAAATAAGACAAATATATGTGATTTATTTAACCCAGAAATTGTTTGCATTCAACATGGACTAACTATTCAAAAAATAGCTCAATATCAGAATCGTTTAGTGGATAATACAAAACTATATTGTTGTGCTTCAAAGTATGAAATAAGTAATATGTTACATGATGGTTTATATGATTACGATAAAAATGTATTAAAGATGACAGGTTTAGCAAGATATGATGGACTAAAAAATAATGATCAAAGACAAATACTTATTACACCTACGTGGAGAAGATATTTAACTTTACCTTCACCTAAATATGGAGAATCAAGACGTCATAATGATGAATTTAAAAATACAGTGTATTTTAAATTATACAATAACCTTATCAATGATAAAAAATTGATTGATACTGCCAAAAAGTGCAATTACAAAATTATATATTTATTACATCCATGTACAAGTTCACAAATTGATGATTATGATAAAAATGAATTCGTTGAATTAGTAGCAGCTACAGATGGAATGAATTATGAAAAGATATTGACTGAGTCAAGCTTAATGGTTACAGATTATTCTGGTGTACAATTTGATTTTGCTTATATGCGAAAACCAATAGTTTATTATCATCCAGATGAGTTGCCACCACATTATGATGAAGGCGGATTAGACTATCATACAATGGGATTCGGCCCAATTTGCAAGGTTCATGACGAGGTTGTTACAGCTTTGTGTAATTATATGGAAAAAGATTGCAAAACAGAGGAAGAGTATATAAAAAGAGCTAATGACTTTTTTGCTTTTAATGATTATCATAATTGTGAAAGGATATTTGAAACAATTATGAACTATATGAAAGAGAGGGAATAAAAGTATGAATATAGCTATTATATTTGCTGGAGGAAGCGGTACTAGAATGAAAACACATGGATTGCCAAAACAATTTTTAAAAGTTGAAGGAAAATCCATTATTATTAAAACGTTAGAAAATTTTCAAAAGAGCAAAGAAATTGACAAAATTTATATTGCTTGCAAAGAAGAATGGATAGATTATTTAAAAGAAGAGATCGATAATAGTATTGTTACAAAAGTAGTTAAAATTGTACCGGGAGGAGAAAGTGGACAAGACTCTATATATAATGCTTTAAAGGCAGCAGGGCAAGAAAATCCAGCAAATTCAATTGTGCTTATTCATGACGGTGTAAGACCTTTTATTACACAAGAATTGATTTCAAAGAATATACAAGATGTAAAAGAGTATGGTTCGTCTATTACAACAACGCCATGTTTTGAAACAGCTATTGTTAGTAGTGATGGTGAAAATGTTGAAAATGTACCTAATAGAAATATTATGTATACAGCGCAAGCACCACAATGTTTTTATTTAGGAAAAATATTAGAAGTACACGAGAAGGTGCGTCAAAGACCAGAAAAATATGAAGGAATTGTAGATTCTTGTAATTTGATGAAACAAAATGGATATAATGTACATATTACTATTGGACCTAGAAATAATATTAAAGTAACAACTCCTTCGGATTATTATGTTGTACAAGCATTGTATCGTTATGAAGAAGATGAAAATAGAAATAGTAGAGAATTAAACCCAGTTATTGAAGCAGATATAGAAAGTATTTTAGGTAATAATATTTCTTTTAAAAAGTTAGAAAATTCTACAGTATTAATAACAGGAGCTGCAGGAATGATCGGAAGTTATTTAATGTATGTATTAACAGCATTAAATGATTTAAGATCATATAATATAAAGATTGTAGCATTAGTTAGAAATAAGAAAAAATTGCAAACTTATTTTAAGAAAAGAACAGATATTATTGTGTTAGAACAAGATGTATGTGATCGAATCAATTACAATGATAAAATAGATTATATTATTCATGCTGCAAGTCCAGCAAGTCCAAAAATTATGAAAGAAAAACCAGTGGATACTATTATGGCAAATACTATAGGAACCTTTAATACATTAAAATTAGCTAAAAGAGAAAATGTAAAAGCATATTTATATATTTCTTCAAGAGAAGTATATGGAGAACCATTTGAAGGACAAGAGGAGTTTGTAGAAGAAACTTATGGTTTTGTTGATCCATTATTACCAAGATCTTCATATTCAGAAGGAAAAAAGGCAGCAGAGACAATGTGTATTTCTTTTAAAGAGCAATATGGTATTAATGTAAAAATAGCAAGGCCAGCACATACATATGGTCCTGGAATGTCTATTTATGACGGAAGGGTACAAGCAGATTTTCTAAAAAATATTGTTAATAATGAAGATATTCTTATGAAAAGTACAGGGGAATCTGTGAGAACATATACATACATTAAAGATGTAATTTCAGGTTTATTTTATATTTTACTTGATTCTGAAGATGTAGTATATAATGTGGCAGATGAAGAAGCTAAAGTAACTATTAAAGAATTGGCAGAACTTTTAGTAAACCTATATCCAGAAAGAAATTTAAAAGTAAATATGGAAATTGATGAAGATACTAGAGGTATAGCACCATTTAAGTTGGGAATTATTAATAGTGATAAACTAAAAAAGTTAGGATGGAAGCCAACTACTACATTAGAAGAAGGTTTCAAAAGAACTGTGGAATATATTGAGTCAGAAATGAAAATGGAAAAAGCTGAAAAATAGTGTTTTTAAATTAGGGAGATGTATCTATGGAGTATGAAGAAAATGAAGTATATATTACAGACATTTTTTGGGATAGAGTATTTTTAAATATTATCATAGAAGCACAAAGTTTAGAGAAGAAAGATATATATCTTTCTTCTAAAAGTGATATGTATCAATTGGATTTTATAAAGATAGAAGAAAAAAAGTATCAGACTAGAATAAATATTACAAATATAAAAGACGGTACTATGTTGAAAAATGAAGATTATACAATAAAGTTAAAAGTTGATGAAAAATATAAATCTATTAGAATTACAGATGAACTTGGATATAAATTAGAAAATTTAGATAGAATTTATAGATATTATCGAGAATGTTATGCTTACACAGCTAATTTTGAAGTACAACAGATTAATGACAACGAAATAGCATTTGTTTTAAAATCTAGATATATGAAAATTAATAAAAAACCGGGAAACCATTGTAGAATTAATAAAAATAATGAAATGCCAAGTAATATAAAAATGGCAATTAAAAATCTGGCAGAGTTTTCTTTACAAGTAATGTATCGTTTTTTCTCGTTTCTTCATTTTCGTAAGAAAAACCACATTTTATTAATGTCGGAAACAAGATCTCCTATTAGTGGAAATTTAAAAGCATTGGATGCACGATTAAAGGAAAGAAATATAAATAAGACTTATAAAATTAGTTATTCTTTTTCAAAATCATTAGAAGAACCATATCTAAAACTAATTTTTAAGTGGATTAGATTATTATGGGTTATTTCAAAACAGACATTTATTTTTATAGATGATTATTCGCCGTTATTTAAATTTATCAACTTAAGCAATAAAACTAAATTAATTCAAGTTTGGCATGCGGGTGTTGGATTTAAGTCAGTTGGATATGCAAGATTTGGATTTGGAGGACCAGAACCATATAATAGCTGTCATAGAAAATATGATTATGCTATTGTTGGTTCAAAAGCGTTAATTCCAGTATATGAAGAAGTATTTGGAATATCAAAAGAGAAGATACTTCCATATGGATTGCCTAGGTTAGACAATTATTTAAAAGAAGAAACAATTAATCCAATTAAGGAAAGACTATATGCTCAATATCCAGAATTAAAGGATAAAAAAATTATTTTATTTGCACCAACTTTTAGAGGAAGAGAACAGAAAAAAGCTTATTATCCTTATAAGAAATTAGACATGGATAGTATTTTTAAATTATGTGAAGAAAAGGATTATATTTTTGTGATAAAAATGCATCCTTTTGTTAAGAAAAATATTAAAATTCCAGAGGAATATAAAGAAAGAATTAAAGATTTTAGCCAATATACAGATATTAATGATTTGTTTTATATTACAGATATATTAATTACAGATTATTCTTCTAATATATATGATTATAGTTTATTAAATAAACCGATTATTTTATATACGTTTGATTTAAAACAGTATGAATTAATTAATAAAATACAAAGACCTGTAAAAGAATATGCACCGGGAAAAATATGTAATACTTTTGAAGAAGTTATTCAAGCAATTCAGAATGAAGATTTTTGTATGGAACGATTGCAAAAATATAGAGAAGAGAATTTTGATTATCTTAATGTAAATTCGTCTGATTTAATTATTGATAACATTATATTAAAAGGGGAAAAAGATGATAAGAAAAATACTAATCACATGTGCTAATTTTTTGTATGTTTTTTTTAAGATATTACCAGTAAAGAATCGAGTTACCATGATCAGTCGTCAATCTGATGAAGAAACAGTTGACTTTAGATTATTAAGAGAAAAATTTAATAAGGAAAATCCTGACCTTCAAGTTTGTGTTTTATGTCATAAACTTGAAGGAGGAATTAAAGCAAATTTTTGGGATAAGATAAGATATATAATTCATTGTGTGAAGCAAATGTATTATATAGCAACTTCTAAAGTAGTGATTTTGGACTCTTATTGTATTTTAATTAGTGTATTAAAACATCGCAAGAGTCTAAAAGTTATTCAGATGTGGCATTCAATGGGTACAATGAAAAAGTTTGGATATCAAATTTTAGGAAAAGAAGAAGGTTCAAATGAAAAGATAGCTAAAGATATGAGGATGCATAAAAATTATGATTACATATTCGCAAGTGGAAAAGCATATGCTAAGCTTTTAGCTGATGGTTTTGGATATGAAGTAAGTAAGGTAAAGATATATCCATTACCGAGGGTGGATTTGTTAACAAGTGATGAATATAAAAATGAAGTAAGAAGTAGGATTGCTAAGGCCTATCCAGAGATAAATCAGAAGAAAAACATTGTGTATTGTCCAACATTTCGAAAGAATGAAGATGCAATGCAAAAAAAATTAGAGAAATTGATGAGTAGTATAGATTATGAAAAATATAACTTAATTATTAAGTTACATCCACTTAGTAAAATGAATATAGAAAATAAAAAAGCAATTATAGATAAGCAATTTTCAAGTTTTGATATGCTATTTATTGCAGATTATTTGATTAGCGATTATAGTTGTATTATTTATGAAGCATCTGTTTTGAAAATACCTTTATATTTTTGGGCATTTGATTTGCAAAAGTATTTGAATAACAGAGGGCTTAATCTTGACTACGAAAAAGAATTACCTGGATTAGTTAGCAAAGATATAGGAAAAATTGTGAAATCTATAGAAAAGGATAAGTATAATATTAAAGAGCTAGAGGAATTTCAACAAAAATATATTGAAAAAACAGTAAATTGTACGAGTGATATTGTGAAATTTGTTGTAGGATTGATACGCAACGAAGGCAAATAGTGATTTTGAGTGAGAATAAAAAATAGCCCTCCAATTATTAAATGAAGATAGTTTAATAATGGGGGCTTTTTTATGAATTGTTAGTCTTCAAAATTTTTTTCTTTTATAATATAAATAGGTCTATGCTTTACTTCAATATATGTTTTAGCTAAATATTGTCCAATAATACCTGTACAGAATAATTGAATACCACCTACAAACAATATGATGCAAGCGAGTGAAGGCCATCCACCTACAGGGTCTCCAAAGATAAATGTTTTACAAATAATAACTATTACCATAATGAAAGCTGCGAAGCAGAAAATGATACCTACAATGGTAGATAAAATTAATGGTTTTGTTGAAAAAGCAGTAAATCCTTCTAATGAGTATAAGAATAATTTCCAAAATGACCATTTGGTTTTTCCAGCAACTCTTTCTATATTTTCATATTCTAACCATTTGGTATTAAATCCTACAAAACCAAAAATACCTTTTGAAAAACGATTATATTCACTTATTTCTAATATAGCATTTACCATTTGTTTTGTCATGAAACGGAAATCTCTTGCACCATCAACCACTTGTGTATCAGAAATTGCATTCATAATTTTATAAAATAGTCTAGCAAAAAATGATCTAATTTTTGGTTCGCCCTTTCTAGTAACACGTCTAGTTGCAACACAATCATATTCGCCTGTTTCTAATATTTCAAACATTTCAGGAAGTAGAGAAGGGGGATCTTGTAAATCAGCGTCCATAATTGCAATATAATCACCATTAGCTTCTTTTAATCCTGCATACATTGCAGATTCTTTTCCAAAATTTCGTGAAAAAGAAATATATTTTACACGAGAGTCTTTTTTACTTAGTTCTTTTAAAACTTTTAGGGTATCATCCTTTGAACCATCATTAACAAATAAGTATTCAAATTCAACATTTTTCATAGAATCACTTATTTTTGTGACTTCTTCATAAAAATATGGAATTGCTTCTTGTTCATTATAGCAAGGAACAACAATAGCTATTTTTTTCATTTTAAATTAGTTCTCCTTTATTATTTTTCTAATTTATGATATACTTTTTTGCCTTTTCTTAAAATAGCATAACCACTTTCAAAATCTTTATTACTTAAAACATAAGTAGTATCAGAAATTTTTTCATTATTTAAAGTGATACCACCTTGTTCAATAAGAGTTCTAGCTTGGCCTTTTGATGGTGCCATTCCAGTTTTTATAATAGCCTCTAAAATAGAAATATTTTCTTCTACTTTTGTTGTAGGCATATTTTCTAAACTTCCACTTCCTTCAAATAAGGCAGAAGATGCTTCTTCAGCTTTTTTGGCTTCTTCTTCGCCATGAATTAGTTTTGTGATTTCAAAGGCAGCTATTTTTTTAGCTTCATTAATTTGTTCATCTTTTAAACTACATAAACGATTAATTTCTTCCATAGGTAAGAATGTAAGAAGACATAGAACAGTTCTCACATCTTCATCTGCAACATTTCTCCAATATTGATAAAACTCATAAGGAGAAGTTTTTTCAGCATCTAACCATAAAGCACCTTTTTCAGTTTTACCCATTTTCTTACCTTCTTTTGTTGTAAGAAGTTTGAAAGTTAATCCAAAAGAATCTGAATGTCCAATTCTTCTAATAAGGTCAACACCACCTAATATATTTGACCATTGGTCATTTCCACCTAATTGTAACTTACATCCATAAGTATCATATAGATGTAAAAAGTCATAAGATTGCATTAACATATATCCAAGTTCAAAGAATGTAAGTCCTCTTTCCATTCTTTGTTTATAACATTCTGCTGAAAGCATTTTATTTACAGAGAATAGAGAACCAATATCTCTCATAAAATCAACAAAATTTAAGTTTAATAACCAGTCAGCATTGTTAACGATAATAGCAGAATTATCTCCTTCGAAATTTAAAAATCTTGATAATTGCTTTTTAAAACATTCAACATTATGATCTATTTCTTCTCTTGACATCATTCTTCTCATATCAGTTTTACCTGAAGGGTCACCAATAGTAGCAGTACCACCTCCAATTAAGATAATAGGCTTGTGACCAGCTTTTTGCATATGAGATGCAACCATCATAGATACAAAGTGACCAACATGCAAACTATCAGCAGTAGGGTCAAATCCAATATAAAATGGAATATGTTCGTTATTTAAAGTATCTTTTAATTCTTCATGTGTGATTTGTTCAATATATCCTCTTTCCATTAATTCATCAAAAATTTTTGCCATATTTATACACTCCTAAAATAAAATATATTAATATGTAACATATTCTAACATAAATTAATAGTATTGTCATCGAAATCTACAAAAAAATCTAAAAATCGTTGAAAAAACAAATAAAATAGTATATGATAAAAAACATCAGACAAAAAGGAGAAAAGTAATGAGCAAAATATTAAATTATATAAAACTAATGAGAGTAAAGCACTATATTAAGAATTTTTTGATATTTTTACCAATTATATTTAGTTTGAATTTTTATAATATAAATTTATTAATAAAAGTATTAATAGGATTTTTATTATATGGTTTGACTTGCTCAATTGCTTATATATTTAATGATATTCAAGATGTGGAAAAGGATAAAAAGCATCCAAAAAAATGTAAAAGACCAATTGCATCAGGTAAAGTTTCAAAAATTGAAGCATATATTCTTGCCCTTGTTTTATTAATTATTGTTATTATTATTAATATTGTGGCACAAATGAATTATTGGAGTATGGGAATTTTAGCAGTTTGCTTAATAGGAAATTTACTATATAGTAAATTTTTAAAGAAGATTCCTTTACTAGATGTTGTTGTATTAGTAGCATTTTTTGTATTGAGAGTAATTTATGGTGCTTGTATTATTGATGTGGCTGTTTCACATTGGCTATATTTAACAATTATTTCATTTTCGTTTTATTTATCATTAGGAAAAAGAAGAAATGAAATGATTAAAGTAGAGGAAAATACAAGAGAAGTTTTAAAATATTATACAAAAGACTTTTTAGATAAAAATATGTATATGTGTTTAGCATTAACAATTGCATTTTATTCATTATGGTGTGTCGATGCAAGTAATATTGAAAAATTTGGAACTAATTATTTAGTATTTACGGTTCCATTAGTTATGACAATTTGTATGAAATATAGTTTAGACATAGAAGGAAATTCTTATGGTGATCCTGTAGAAGTTTTATTGTCTGATAAAATATTAATTGTATTGGTTTTAATATATGCTTTGGTTATGGGTGGAATTATTTTATTATAAATACAAAAGTGAACATAGGAGAAAAGATGAAAGAAGTAACAAAATCAAATATAAGAAATGAACGGTCAATTAAAAGAAAATAAATGCGAAAAAAGAAATTATTATATAGATGTATTAAAGGGAATTGCTATTATATCAGTCATATTTATTCATACTATTTTCCCTTTTAGAGGTGAAACAGAATATGTACCTTCTTGGTTTGCTAATTTTACATTATTATTTGAAGTACCGATGTTTTTCTTTTTAGCAGGTTGGACATATTCGTATACCAAAAGTAATAAAAGTTACTTAAAAAGTTTAATTGTAACGCAAATAAAATATATGATATTTATTTCACTAGTCTTTTTGGCAATTGTAGTAACAAATCATATAAAGTTTAGAAATGGTACTAATATATCTTTTACTTATTTAATATATAATTTTTTCCATCAATATACAGCTACTAATCCATTTGGAGGAGTAAGTGGGGCTTTATGGTTTTTTAAAGTATATTTTTTGGTTAGTTTATTAGGAGCTACACTAATTAAACTAGTAAAACCTAATATTAGAGTTTATATTATTATGATTTGCTTTGTTGGAATATTTCTTATTACTTTTGTAAAACCTATTGTTGGACAAATTAACATAGGAATAGAATTAAGCCAAATTTTATTTTACTTGTTTTTTTATATGCTAGGAAATTATACTAAAGATATTGAATTGTCTTTAGGAAAAATGATAGGTCTATTTGCAATAACAATTATAGAATTATTAGTGATTCATAATTTAATGTATACAGATGTTACATTATTGCAACAACATAAATTTCCACCTAATTTTATTTTCCTATTGTGGTCTTTATTTGGAGTATATATAGTTTTATATTTGAAAAAATATTTTAATTATTGTAAAAAGAATGTATTAAGTTTAATAGGACAATATTCAATATATGTTTATTTTGCACAGATGATAGGAGATTCTGTTCTATCTTGGATAATGGAATATATCAATACAGAATGGTATTATAAAATGTTAATTTTATTTGGAATTAATATTATAATTACTGCTGTTGTGACCGTTATTTTAAAGGTGATATTAGATCCAATAGGAAAACTAGCTAGAAAAATTTTAGATGAAAAAATATGTGCTTAAATATGAAAAAATGTCGAATTTTATTGACGATAAAATGCATTAATGATATACTTTATACTATGAAAATTTTGGTAACAAATGAGGAGGAAAAAAATGTTTTATAACATTTTGACACATCATTTTAATCATAGAATTATTATAAAATTTATATATATTTTGATTATTTTTGCTTTTTTAGTAAGCACTTTTATAGGTCTTTTAGGAACAGAGACGAAAGCAGCACAATATAGAGAAAAATACAAGACTGGTGATCTTAAAAATTATCCAGAGTATGAAAACTTAATAAAAGCACTACAACAAGCTCATCCAAATTGGACATTTACCATTTTATATACAGGATTAAACTGGAATACTGTTATAAAAAATGAAACTACAGAAGTACATGGAAGAAATTTAATTGATGGAAGCATGACTGGTGCTTGGATATGTCCAACATGCTCAGATACAAAGTATGATAATGGCACTTGGAAATGTGCTTCTGAAGCAACAGTTGCATATTATATGGATCCAAGAAATTCGTTATTTGAAGATTATATTTTCCAATTTGAGAATTTAAAATGGGTAGATAATTTATATACATTAGACGGAATTAAAAAAATATTATCTGATTGTGAATATATGGCTGGTGACACAATTACATATGTAACAGCAAAAGGAGAAAAAAAGACAATAAATAAGTCGTATGCACAAGTTATTTATGATGCTGGAAAAGAAGCAGGTGTTAGCCCATATCATTTGGCAGCAAGAATTAGACAGGAACAAGGTCCTGGAAAAGAATTTTCTTCAACAGGAATTGGTACATATAAAGGATATACAGGATATTATAATATTTTTAATGTAAAAGCTTCAGGAACAGGAGATAGTGCTATTATTAAGAATGCTTTAGAATATGCTAAAGAGCAAGAGTGGACGGATCCAGAAAAATCTATAGAAGGTGGTGCTAATTTTCTAGCACAGGAATATATTAGTTGTGGACAAAACACATTATACTTACAGAAGTTTGATGTCGATAGTAGTGATGGAGATTTATATTGGCATCAGTATATGCAAAATGTTTCAGCTTCAAAGACTGAAGGAACAGAATTATTAAGTACATATTCTAATATTTTAGATAAACCTATGAATTTTATTATACCAGTATTTGAAAATATGCCAGATACTAGATGTTCTCAACCTGGAACTCAAACAATCGTAACACAAAATATAGAAATTACAGATGAAGAGGTTGTTGTAAGAAAAGAGCAAAAAAAATCTTCAGCAGAAGTTGATAAAATAAAAAAAGGTACTAAACTTCTAAGAATTGAAATAGGTAACACTAAAAAAGATGGAGAGTATTGGGATAAAGTTGTACTAGATAATGGAAAACAAGGATATGTTATTTCAGGAAAAGGTTTTAAGGTATTAGAGGATATATCAAATTGTAATATTAGAGCAATTGCAGTGGAAGAAGGCAATGTTAGAAACGGTCCAGGTGTAAAAGGAACAACAGTTATTACTACATTAACAGAAGGACAAATTGTAACTATTATAGAAAAAGAAAAATATAAAAATATTGATAACTATGATTGGTCAAGAATCTATTTATCAGATGGAAGGCAAGGGTATATTGTAGCTGAATATCTTAAAGAAGTAGAAAATACATCAGGTTCTGAACAGAATGCAGAACCAATACCAACAGAAAAAGATATTGTAAAAGTAATTACAAGTAGTGGTTTGTCTGTAAGAGAAAGACCTGGAACAGATGCTAATATTTTAAAATATGCAGAAAAAGGTGATTATTTAACTAGAATAGATAAAGAGGTTTCTACGAAAGATGGATATATATGGGATCAAGTTATTACAGATGATGGAATAGAAGGCTATGTTGCAAGAGGCGATGATGAAGAAGACTACTTAGAGGTTGTAAAGGATGTTACACCATCTACAGATATTAAAGGAAATGGATTTAAATCAAGTGGATTAAATATTATTTGTGAACCTAATATATCAGTCAAAGACTTAAAAAGTGCTATGAATGATGCTGTTGTAAAAAATACTAAAGGCAAAGAAGTTACATCAGGAAATATAGGAACAGGTTATACAGTAAAATATTCTGGACAAACTTATACAGTAGTGAAAAAAGGCGATACAAATGGTGATGGAGAAGTAAAAGCTACTGATTATATGAAAATAAAAAATTATATTATGAATACATCAAAATTGACAAGTCAACAAAAATTAGCAGCAGATGTTAATGAAGATGGAGAAGTAAAATCAACTGATTATATGAAAATTAAAAATTATATTATGGGAACATCTAAGATTACTATATAAATTTGGAGGAAATGTATGAGTAAAAATAAAATGAAAAAACTCTTAATAAGTAGTATAAGTATAATAATATTCTTAAGTCTAATGATGGTGCAATCTTTGGCAGCAGGAGGAAGCTTTTCTGTATCAAAATCATCGGTTACATTAGATGAAGGAAAAACTACTAGTTTTACAATAAGTGTTACAAATTGTGAAGGACAATTTTCTATTAGTTCATCAGATTCAAGTGTAGCAACAGTAAGTAGTTCTTCGGAGTGGATTTCCAACAGTGCAGAAATAACAATTACAGCGGTAAAAGCAGGAAGTGCAACAATTACAATAGAGGCAAATGATGTGGCAGATAATTCGGAAGAACCAGAATCTGTTACAGGTAGCAAAACAATTTCGGTTACAGTAAATGAAAAAGAATCAAAACCAAAAGATGAAGAACCTTCAGAAAATGAGAATAAGGGCGATGAAGAGCAAAATCAGATTCAAGAACCTTCTTTTGAGAGTGTAGAGCAAACAGTATATGCAAGTAGTACAGTAAATGTTCGTAGTAGTTATAGCACAGATTCTTCTATAGTAGGTTCATTATCTGAAGGAGAGAGCGTTAAAAGAACGGGAATAGGTGATAATGGCTGGAGTAGAGTTATTTATAATGGATATGTGGCTTATATAAGTAGTGATTATTTAACAACAACTAAGCCAGCAGTTCCAAAAGATGATGAAAATAAAAATGATGAAGAAGATGATAAACAAGAAGATGGCAATAAGCAAGATGAGGAAGAAGAAGAGTCTAAGAATAATAATCTTAAAGTATTGAATGTAACACCATCAGGTTTAGAACCAAGATTTGATCCAAATACAACAAATTATACTTTGCATATAGGTTCTAACATTGATTCTCTTACTATTGATGCAGAAGCAGATGATGAAAAAGCTAAAGTAGAAATTATAGGTAATAAGGATTTACAAATTGGAGAGAATAATGTTATCATAAAAGTAACTGCAGAAGACGAAAGTGAAAAAGAATATAATATTTTAGTTATAAAAGAAGAAATTGTTCAATTAGGCTTGAAAGAACTAATAATAGAAGGAATATCTTTAACGCCTGAATTTTCAGAAGAAGTATATGAATATACAATTAATTTAGAAGAAGGCAATGATATTTCAAAATTAGATATAAAAGCAACAGCTTCTAGAGATGATGCTAATGTAGAAATTATAGGAAATTCTGATTTTAAACCAGGAGAAAATGTTATCACTATATTGGTAACAGATGGTGAAGGCGAAGAACAAGAAAACGTTACATATCAAATTACTGTAAAAGTACCTAATGTTGTTCAAAAAGAAGAATTAATTTTAGGATTAAGAAAAGGCGAATTCTATGAGTGTTTGGCAATAAGCATAGCTCTTGTTATAGTTCTTATTATTCTTGTTTTTGTTATTAGAAAATTTTTGAAAAAGAGAAAACAAGAAGATAATATATATTATAATGGATATGATAGAATGAATAATGACGATAACAAAGATATAAATAAAGACACGGTAGATGCAAGCCAAGAAATAAAAAAGCTTTCAAATGACGAACTTCCAAAATCATTCCAAAAAGAAACTGAAACAGGTAAGGAACCTACAACAAAAGAAATTTCTAAAGATGAAGAAAGAAAAAATAAATTAGATGAATTTACATCAGCAGTAGATGAAGATGATTTATATAGAAGAAAAAAAGGAAAGCATTTTTAAAATATAAGTATAAAGAAAAGGGCTTTAAAACAAAATAATATTTAGTTGATGTATAAGAAATAAAAGCCCTTTTCTTAAAAATAAATTATTATATGCCAATATAGCTCAGTTGGTAGAGCAACGGATTCGTAACCCGTAGGTCAGCAGTTCGATTCTGCTTATTGGCTCCAATATTTGCAAGCCTTACAAGGTTTGCTTATTTTTATGCTTTAGTAAAAAAGTGACGGAAAAGTGACGGAAATAAAAAGAAGTGGTTTTCTAACCGCTTCTTATACTGTTTTTATTTGTAAGAATGAATCTATTTTATTTGCTACTTTTTTTAAATCTTTTTTAAAAAAATGAGAATATATATTATCAGTTACTGCAACACTTGAATGACCAGCTCGTTTACTAACAATTTGTGATTGGATTCCACTAGATATTTGAAGAGATATGCTAGTATGCCTTAATCCATGAAATGTAATTCGTTTCAAATTATACTTCTTTATAATTTTTTCTAGAATTTTAGATGGAGTATCTGGGTGCATATCTGAACCATATTCAGTCGTGAATACTCTTTTAGAATTTTTCCATTGTGTTCCAAGTAATAGTTTCCTTTCATTTTGTCTTTTTTGATATGCTTTTAATAGTTGTATTGTCGTAGGTGCTATATAAATAATCCTATTACTTGTTTCTGATTTAGGCTCTTTTTCAAATATTCCATAATCCGGAACATATTGAGTTGTTTTATTTATATTTATAGAACAATTTTTAAAGTCTATATCTTCCCATGTAAGACCGGTAATTTCTCCACGTCTGCAGCCACTATCTAAAGCTAACAAAATAATAGCTTGATACTTAATAGGTTCATTCTGTAAGACATCAATTAGTTTTTTTACTTCTTCTGGAGAATAACATTCTATTTCTTTTTTGTGTACTTTTATAGGTGTTACAAACATATTAGGATTACTGTTTATATATCCCCACCTTATAGCTGTATTTAAAACATTTGAAATGATAGCATAATGGTGTTTTATAGTTTTATCTGCATAAGTAGTATCATTTCTTAGATTATTATAAAATTCTTCTAAAATTTTTACATTTAGATTTTTTAATTTTACATGACCGATATATTTTATAATATTTTTACTATACAACTCATATGCTTTATACGTTTTAATTTGAACATTACACTTAATCATTTTTAGCCATTCTTCTATCAAACTTTGCATAGTAATATGATTTTTCTTTACATATGTATTATTTTTTAATTCTAATTTAATTTCGTTTTCTCTCAAAATGGCTTCTTTTTTTCCACCATAAAAAGTCTCAATATGTCTAATTCTTTTTGTTCCATTATACCCCAATGGTACGTCAATTTTGTATTTTTTATTCTTTATTATTTCTTGTACTGCCATTATTCTTTTCCCTCCTATATTTGATATATTGTTCTTCTAATAAATTTATAAATTGTTCTTTGGTTAAATTTCTGTTTTTATATTCTTTTGTTTTTTCAAAGTACCAATCTCTAAAATTATCTAATGCTTCTTGACACTCTTTTACTAATTTATCATTCATATATGAAATATCTTCATTTGATTTTTCTTCTGCTCTCTTTCTCCTTTTATTTAATAAATTATATATACTATTATGTATGTTATATATTTCATTATTTTTTCTTATTTCTTGAAATGATGCAGTTTTTCTATATTTAAAACAACTCTTATTCTTGTTTTGTGGTGAAATATAATTACAATATTGAGTATTAGTATCTATTCCATTATTTATAAATAAATTTCCACAATTTATACATTTATTAATCTTATAACCATTATTTAATATTTCAAATAATGATACCAATATAAACATGATTATACTATTACAAATATATGTTTTATCTATACTTATTTTATTTACATTTCTTTCAAATGCAAATAATCTTGTTTTTATATTTTTTTTATTCAATCCGCTAGAAATATCTATATCACTATAATAGTTAGAACTATAGTATTGTATGGAACATACTAATTCGGGAATTTGTAATACATCTCTAATAAAAGATAAAAATATATTTATAGTGAAATATTTATTGTTTATCGTACATTCCTCTAAATATTGTTTTATAAAATCTATTTGTATATTAGTTTTGCTATCAAAAGAAGGATTATTGCTCAATAAATACAGGACAAATTCACCTACTCTAAAAGGATATATAATGCTAGTTTCCTTTGTTTTAGTATTATATTTTAGATTATAGTATTTTTGAGCTTCTTCTATATAATTTTGTACTAAATTATAATTCGTTCGTATATACTCATTTTTTCCATTATTCTTTATATCATAGTAAATGTTAAAATCCATTTTATCTCCTTTCTATTCATAAGTTTGTTTTGCATAATTATAAAACAACAACAACCAAGTGTCAATATATTCCTTACATAAATATAATATTTTTATTTTGTCTGTTTTAAAAATTGAAATTATATAAAAACAATTCAGCATTTACTTCCTTATCTTATCCTTGTATTATGTTGTTGTGGAGGTGATAAAAATGCTAAAAGCAAATTTGGACATTAGAAAAGAAATTTCAAAAAATAACCTGAAATTATGGCAAGTAGGAGCAAGACTTCGGTTTAAATGATGGGAATTTTTCAAGATTACTACGTAAAGAATTACCAAAAGAAAAAAAAGAGCAAATATTAAAAATAATAGAAGAATTAAGGGAGGAAAAATAAGGTGGAACATAAAGAAAATCTAAATATTAAAGAAGCGGCTGAATATCTAAACTGTTCAATCAGTATGCTTCGTAAATTAATTTACAATGGTGAAATTCAATATTTTAGAATACGGAAATCGTTATTATTTTAATCGCTTTTATTTAGTTACTTGGATTCAAGAACGAAGTAAAAATAATCTTATATAAAATCAATAAAAAGAGTAATACAGAAGGGAGTAAAAAATGAGTAAATATTTAAATAATGATTTAGAGGAAGAAATTCTCGAAGAATTTCCACCTTATGAACTAGATGAACTAGATAAAGAGAGTATTTTAAGTGATGAATATATTGAATATTTAATTTGTTTAAGAAATTCTTCTGATAAATTACGTTTATTAGAGAAAGTAAGAGAAAAAGCAAAGAAATTAAAAGTTTTGACAACGTTTAATAATATTTACAAGCTAAAAGATAAACAAATGGGAGAAATACAAGACACAAATCAATACATATCAGGCATAGTTTTTCCAGATATGGGAAACATTGTTTACAATACGAATCGCTATATTTTAGATGAAAGTGGAGCAATATATGAAGTAATTCCAAGATTAGGCAATATATTAGTGTGTTATCACCCAGTTTTACCACTAGAAAAATATTGTGATATAGAAACAGGTGAAGAAAAAGTAAAATTAGGATTCTATAAAAAAGGAGCTTGGAGGAATATAGTTGTGAATAAATATACTATTGCAAGTAGCCAAGCGATAGTAAAGTTATCAGATGTTGGCATTGAAGTTACATCAGAAAATGCGAAGTTTCTAGTAAAGTACTTATCAGAAATAGCCAATCTTAATACTGATAAAATAAATGAAAGTATGTCAGTATCAAGATTAGGTTGGCTTGGTGATGATTTCGTTCCTTATACAGAAAAATATATATGCCATAGTGATTTAAGTTTTAAAAAAATACTTGAATCTTTAAAAGAAATAGGTGATTATAATAAATGGAAAGAACTAATGAAAAAATTAAGAAATGATAGTATAGTAGTGCGTTTTATGATGGCAGCTAGTTTTGCAAGTGCATTGGTAGAAAAATTTCAAATTAATTCTTTTATTGTTCACTTATGGGGAAAATCTGGCAATGGTAAAACATTATCACTAATGATATGTGCCAGTATCTGGGGAAACCCCGAATTAGGAAATCTGGTAACCACCTTAAATAGTACTAGTGTTGCTTCAGAGGTATATTGTAATTTTTTACATAACCTTCCTGCTATATATGACGAATATCAATTAGCCAGAGAAAAAAATGCTAATAATGATACTTTAGTATATGAGTTAACAGAAGGAAAAGGCAAAGGTAGAGGAACAATAGATTGTGGGCTAAGAGAAAATACTCATTGGAAAAATATCATAATTACGTCAGGTGAAGAACCGATTACTAATTCTTCGTCTAAAGAAGGCGTTAAAAATAGAGTAATTGAAATAGAGGAAAACGATGTAATAATACAAGATGGTCAAACTACTAAAGATATTATAAGTCATAATTATGGATTTGCTGGGAAAGAATTTATCGAAATTATACAGCAAAATATGAAATCTTTATTTAAAGAATATCAAAAGGTAGTCAATGATTTAAAACCATATACACACTATCAGAAACAAATAAATGCTATGGCAGCTATTTTAGTTGCAGATAAAGTTGTATCTAAGGAAATCTTTTATGATAATCCAATAACATTAGATGAAGCTGGAAAATATTTTACGAAAGATATAGATGAAGCTGATAGATATATTAATCTAATTATTGATATAGCTAATTCAAATATCAATAACTTCATTAATGATTCTGATTCTGATTCTGATCCCGTTCACGGTCCCGGTCCCGGTCAAATATGGGGTAAACTAGAAATAAATAATGGTGAAATTGAGTACTATGATTTTATCCCTAGTAAATTACAAGAAATATTAAAAAATCAAGGAATAAGCTGGGACGGAATAAAAATGAAAATGGCTGAAAAGGGATATGTTATTAAAAAAAATAATCAATATACCATAAATAAAAAATTTAAAAGTACTCAACAAAGAGTTATTAGAATAAAAAATATTTATTTTAATAATCAAAAAGATACTTAGGTTACGTTAAAGTTTCGAGATAAGTCGAAACCAATAAAATGCTTGTAAGAGTAATCTTATAAGCGAATTTCTATATTTAGTTACATATAATAAATGTAGAATATTGTTATAAATATAATTTATAATTCACTCTGATTATTATTTATATTCATAATATGGATTGTTATAAAAAATAATACGAAATTACGTAACAAGGAAGCAAAAATACTGAAAAATTAATCTTTTTTGGTTGCGAGTATATTCGAAATTATTATATAAGGGGGGAGTTAAATTTTTATAGCTAACAGTTCCTTCCAGAAATTTTATAAAAACTGTATTGAAAAAATTCTATATAATTGATTAAACAAAAAACTAATTTACTCTCCTTAGATTGTAAATTAGTTTTTATTCTAACTCTTTTATAAAATCTTTTAACATATTTTCCATCGATACATTGAAAACTTTGCATAAGGCATAAAATTCATACTCTTTAACAACTCTTTTTCCCATTTCAATATTTTGTAATGAAGGTTTAGGAATATCAATGCCTAGTAATAATAGTTTATTAGATAATTGTGTTAAAGAAAGATTCTCCGCTTCTCTATATTTTCTTACATTCTCTCCTATTACATTTAACTTTCCATTATACTTTATAAATCTATTCATGAGATTATTATTTCCTTTAATTAGATTTTTATTGATTTTATAATAAAAGTATGGTAGTATCGTCTTATTGATAATACGATAAAGGAAATTAGAAAATGGAAAAACAAATTGCTATAAATATATTAGAAGATATCAAATCATCTTTATTAGGAAATAATGGAAAAGAAAATGGATTAAAGACACTAGAGATTTATAGAAAGAATTTGGAAATCGCTACAAATAAAAAAATTATTAAATTGATTGAAAGGCATAAGTTATATGTAAAAAAATATGGTGAGAATCATTATAAAAGTGTGAGGTTAAGCAAAAAAATAGATGAAGAAATGAGGAAAATTTATAATGAATAATTTTATTTATTTTCTTCTTCTTCATCAATTATTGTTAGTAAATCGTCAAATGAACAGTTAAGAGCTTTGCAGAATCCCTCTAAGTATTTATAAGATATGGACTTTCTTCCTTTTTTAATAGCTTTATTTAAGTTATAGAATGAAATATCTAAGGTATCGCATAGCCAAGATTTAGTTTTTCCTTGTTCTTTTAAAATTTTTTCTACATTTAGTACAATCATATTATGCTCTCCTCCTCTATTGTGAAATATTTTATAATATTACACTTTTAAGTGTTAGCACTTGCAGGTGAGGTTAAAAAGAGATATAATATGTAAGGGTTTTATATATGGAAGATTTGAAAATGCTTAATTTATTGAAAAGAATTAAATTGCTTTTGCAAAGAAATTCATTAACACTAGCAATCGATTTAATTGAATTAGAAGTTGAAAATTTACAAGGTATTACTGAAAAAAAATGTAAAAATACTATATATCCCAATTATGATTGGTATTGTAATGATTGTTATAACTTAAATTGTAAAAGTAATAAAAAATCTATATAAGTGAGGTGAAATATTTGAAAAAGGGTTTTGGTTTTATATGTTATTTAATATCTGTCACAGGTATTTTATATCTTCTTGCGTTTCAACAAGGTATAGAGTTGGAAACTTCTACAAGGATTATCATTTTTTTAATTATGATGTGTCCTTTTGTATTTCTTCCTATTGGAATGTATATATATGCAAATATGAAAGACAAGCAAGAAGAAAGAGAACAGGAAATAATTGATAATTTATCAAGTGAAGAACGAGAAAAATATTATGCTCAAAAAAGAAAGGAAGATATGGATAATGAAATTGATTATACTATTATAGTTGGAGGCGATACGAGAAAATCTGTTGGTAGTTCTGTCGCAAGAGGGGTAATTGGTGGAGCTTTACTCGGACCAATTGGACTAATTGGAGGAGCTTTAAGTGGAAAGAATAAATCTGAAACAACATTCACAGTTATTTATAAAAGTGGTCGTAGAGAAGTAGTAACAGTAAGTAATGATAGTGATGATTTTAGAAGATATGCAAGTTATGTTAAATAAAATATACTAAAAATTTTATATTATACGAGGAGAAGCTAAATGAAAAAAATTATAATAATATTTATTATATTAATATTAATAGCATTAATGGTCGGAGGAGTGTCATTAAAACCGAAATATGAATTAAATAAGGCTATTGAATATATAAAGAATGGGGAATATTCCAAAGCGTGTACATACATTAGCGATAAGAGAGATGAAAATAATATAAAGGTAGTAAAAGAATTGATTTCTGTAGAATTAATAACAAAAATGAACGGTGGGCTAGAACAAATAGCTACAATTGCGAACAAAGCTACAGAAATAATACGAAAAACAGATTTTAATAATATAGATTATTCATTAGACGATAGTTTAAACATATATGTAGAAAAATTAGAAGATTATATAAAATTAAAAGATATTATTCCAAAAGATATACTAATAGCAGATAATAAAGTTTATGAAACTTATGATTTGTATTTTGAAGTATTAGAATTTATTAATTCAAATTTCACAAATATTCTGAATCATATAAATGAGAATGATATTGATGTAAACGAAATTAATCAGTTATCTTTAAAATTAGAAACAATATCAATAAATATAAAATCAATAGTGGATAATTATAACTTTGATATGAAAACACACCAAATATATGGAGAAATATTAGATAATTATAAGACGATAAATGATAAGATTTAATATGTTAAACAGAAAAAAATTGCAGTATAAAATAGTAAATAGGAGAATAGTTATGAAAAATGAAAATAATAATTTAGAACAAAAAAATAAATTAAAAAGAAAAACATTAAATGCAAATAAATTGCTTCTTGTATTATTAATTGCTTGTATAGTAATCATAATTATGATTATTATTTTTATACAATTTATATATCCTAAAAATTGTATTGATAACATAAACAATAATTATGATTTACAACAATATGATAAAGTTTCTCAATATAGTTCTGCACTTAGTATGATTGAAGATTATTTAAAAAATGATATAAGTACTTATAATCAAGTACAATATAAGGTAAAACTTTCTGAATCGTTGGTATCATTTGAAAATAATCAATTCGATAATGCTCTCAATGCACTATTAGAAATTAAAGAACCGGACGAAATTGTAGAGAATAAAATTAATGATTGCAAATATGAATTAGGAAAAAAATATATTGAAGATAAACAATATGATAAAGCCTTAGAATATTTACAAGAGGTAACAAACAAAGAAGATTTAAGTAATTTACTGGATAATGTTCATTATAATTTATCTGTAAAATTTTTAGAAAAAAAGGATTATAAGCAAGCCTTAGAAGAAATAGAAAAAGTAACAAATAAAAAATATGAAAATCTAGAAAATCTAAGACATCAGATATATTATCAGCATGGAAACGATGCTTTTAAAAAAGGAGACTATAATAGTGCTATCTCCTATTTTGAAAGTGCAGATGATTATAAAGATGCAAAAGAACTCGTTAATAATGCTTATATTAAACAAGCAGAAGAATACATAGAAGAAGGAAAACTGAAAGATGCAAAACTTATATATGATTATCTGCCTGATAAAGCCGAATATGATGGAATAAAAGCTTCCAAAAGAAAAAAACAATTAAATAAAATTAAAGATATAATTAATGTTATGGGAAGAACATACGCTGCTAAAAGTTATTCTGAATCTAGAAATGTCTGGAGATATGACGGAAGATGGAATAATTGGTACATAGATAAACCTAATTCATCAGAATATATTGATATAGATTTAGAACTAAATGATGATGGAACGGTTACATTAGAAGGTACAGCCTATTTTTCTGCATTTAATAATTTTTCATCATTACAGGAATATTGTAAGGCTAGAATTATTTCAAGGACGATAAAAATAAAAAATATTACAAGTATTCCATCGACATATAAAATTGATGAAAATACCAAATTATTATATTCAAATGGAACATTTAAAATCGAATATAGTAAAAGAGATGATTATTCTACAAGTTTTTATAATGTCTATTCGTCATCTGTGACTTATTAATTATATATAGAAATTTTTATTATTTTTATAAAAACCGTATTGATTTCAATAAAAACATATTATAAAAAGCATACTAAATATTTAAAAATATAGGTATGCTTTTTATTCTATTATAAGTATGTTGAGAATAATAACAATCTTATTATATTTAAAGCTTATATAACCTTATAAATAAGGATTTTTATCATTCATACTTTATGCCTATTACAAGTTTTTGCCTAAAAAGTCAATATTACAGTTGGTGACGAAAAAGTGACGAAAGTGGCATAAAGTTATATAAAATTATATAAATTTGCGAAAAAATAATCCACATAAGTATTGATTTTATAGTAATTTGAAGTATTTTATAAAAATTTATAAAATATGTCTAAACGGATTCGTAACCCGTAGGTCAGCAGTTCGATTCTGCTTATTGGCTCCAACAATGAATTTTATAGAATAAGTATACCCAAAATTATAAATACTATTATCCATCCTAAAACAATAAAAGGAATAATATATTTAGCATGTTTTTTTATAGAATTAGTAGTAGCTTTTCTGTCTTCTAACATTTTATTATTTATTATATCAATATCCTCTTTTTTAAAATGATTTGTTATCCAGTTTTTATCATAGAATTTGTTATTTTTATCGTATGTATATTCTACGTTTACTTCTTCTTTATATCCTGTAACATCTCCATTATGAGAATAATTTTTGTAATCAAAAAATATAGTAAAAAATGAAAGTATTTCTTCTAAGTTACTATATTGATCGAGTAAAAATAAATAATAGTAATCTAAATTGTTAGAATTATGTAATGGTTTTATAATTTCGGCAATTTGATGTTCTTCATTATAAATTGATATATTTCTAGTTTTGCCAACAGATATATCATAACATTTTAATATATAATTGTTATACTCAATTACATATTTTGTATCTAAAATTCCATTTGTTAGTTTATAAAACTTTCCACAAATAGTATTTTCTTTATTATATACATTAAAAATATATTTTTTCTGTTCTCCAGAAAATGCCCATTTCATTGGAATAGCACTATTAGAAACATTTTCTATTATATTATAGGAACTTGTATAACAAATATTTTCGTTTATATCAGTCATTATATAAGGTCTAGTATTCTCTGCATTTAATGGTAAATCAATATTCATCCAAGGAGTACCTGCTAAATATTTTAATTCATTATTTACCCTAATTTCAAAACTATTTTTAAAATTTGATTGTACTTGTTCGATTTTTATTATCATTTCTCTCACCCATAGATAATAATATATTAGGTACTAAAAAAAATCAATATATTTCTTAAAGATAGTAATTTACAAATAAAATATTTTTATGGTCATTTAATATAAGGCAAAAGTTTTATTATAATGGTGTACATTTTAGTAAAAGTATGATAAAATAAGGACACTGTTGATAAAACGGATTAAATTAAATAAGGAGTGAAAAAATATGCTTATGTCTAATTCAGACAAAGAGGCAACAATTATTCTTAGTATTGGCATAGCAATTGTATTGATACTGGACATTATTGTTGTTTTGAATTTTTTCACGAATGATAACATAATAGAAGATACAATTAAAGGAGAAACAGCAGCAACTTTGTATGATGAAAGTTCTTTATTAGTACATAATCCAGAAATGGAGCTAAATCAAGTAGAGAAAATGTCAAATACAGTGATTGCACAGAAAATAACAATTGGAGAAACTGAAAATCAGCTAGAAGAAAAAGTAGCAATACCAACATCTAGATCTATAAGAGTAGAAGGGGCAGTAACTGAAATAAAAGAGGAAGAAAGACTAGAAGACAAAAAAGAAGAAAAAATAGAAGAAAAAATAGAAGAAAAAAAAGAACAGAAAAAAGAAGAAAGAAAAGAAGAGAAAAAGGAAGAAAAAGAGAAAGTAGAAACTAAAAAAGAAAAGACTTCTTCTACAACGTATCAAGGATTTACAACAATAGGGAGAATTGAAATACCTAAAATAGGTGTGGATGTACCAATTTTAAGTAATGTAACTATTGATGGAATGGAAATAGCACCTTGTTTGTTATATTCAACAGGTGATTTAAACGAAAGTGGGAATAATGTTATTGTTGCACATAATTATAGTAATCTTTTCGGAAATAATAAAAAATTACAAAATGGAGATAAAATATATATTACAACTAATGAAGGTAAAAGAGTAGAATATGAGGTTTATAAAAAATATACAGCTCTTTCAGAAGAATTTGGATATGCTAAGAGAGATACTAATAATAAACCTGAAATAACATTATCTACTTGCACAGAAGATGATGATTATCGTCTTATTATTTTTGCAAAAGTAACAACGTAAAGAAAAAAGGAGAGAAAGATACATGGGATTTTTTGATAAACTAAAACAAGGACTAAGTAAAACTAAGACTTCTTTCGGAGAAAAAATGAATCAAGTTTTTAGCAATTTTCGTAAAGTAGATGAAGAATTGTTAGAAGAACTAGAAGAAGTTTTAATTATGTCTGATGTTGGAGTTGAAACAGCAACTAAGATTATTGACAACTTGAGAAATAGAATAAAAAGAGAAAATATTCAAGATGAAGAAGGTGTAAAACAAGCACTAAGGAATGAAATTCAAGAAATATTTGATTCAGTAGATAATACTTTAAAACTAGAATCTAAACCATCTGTTATTTTAGTAGTAGGAGTTAATGGTGTGGGAAAAACAACTTCAATTGGTAAAATGGCAAACAGATTGAGATTGGATGGGAAAAAAGTTGTTGTTGCTGCGGCAGATACTTTTAGAGCAGCTGCTGTTGAACAATTAGAAATATGGGCTAATAGAGCAAGTTGTGATTTAGTAAAAAAAGATGAAGGTACTGATCCTGCTTCTGTAGTTTATGATGCTATAAAAATTACAAAAGAAAAGAATGCAGATGTTTTGATTTGTGATACTGCAGGTAGATTACATAATAAGAAATATTTAATGGATGAATTAATGAAAATAAAAAAGGTAATTGATAAGGAATTACCAGATGCTTCAAAAGAAATTTTAATGGTATTAGATGCTACGACAGGACAAAATGCAATTGAACAAGTTAAAGCATTTAAGGAAACAGTAGATATTACAGGATTGGTATTGACGAAATTAGATGGTACTGCAAAAGGTGGAGTTGTTATTGGAATAGTATCAGAAAATAATATGCCTGTAAAATTTATTGGCGTTGGTGAACAAATAGATGACATGGAAGTCTTTAATAGTGAGGATTTTGTAAAAGCCTTAATATAAGATGAAGGAAGGAGGTTTAAACTAATTAAAATATGAACAATGATAAAGAAAACGTATCAAATGAAAAAATATCAGCAGAAGATATTAAGAGAGAATTAATTGAAGCAAAAGAAGAAGCTGTTAAAAGGGAACAATTAAAAGTTAAAAAAAGTAAGGCTAGGATGTATATGGTTCTTATTTTTATTGCTGTAGTTGTTATCATTGGATATGTTGTTTTTAGAGGAGAGTATTTAGAAATTCTAGAAATAGGAGAGCAATATGTTGGTATTTTTTGGCAAAATTTGCACTCTATAGGAATTACATTTGGGATTAATTTTATTGTACTATTTGCAATATTGTTTTTTAACAATATTCATATAAAAAAATCCATGAAGATATTTTTTGATGAAGAAAAAATTCCAATGCCTAAATTAGCTAATAAATCAATTGCTTTTATTATTTCTATTATAGTTAGTGCAATTACTTCCCAGATGATTTTAAAAACATATATGTTATGTTTTAATAGTACCTCATTTGAGATAGCAGATCCAATTATGGGACTTGATATTGGATATTATATTTTTCAAAAGCCTTTTATTGAATTTATGCTAATGTATGCAATTTTATTAGTTATCGGAATTACAATTTATACAGTTATCTATTATATTGTTGCGTTCAATATTTATTTTGATGGTATTAGCAGAGAAACATTAAAAAAGAGCAATATTTTAAAACAACTATATATTAATATTATTTTAGTTACAATATTAATTGCAGGTTATGTATTAGTACAAACGCAAAATATAGGCTTAGAAAAATTTATTGATTTGCAGGAAGATACAAGTTATTCAATTTACGGAGCAGGTATTACGGATAAAACAATTAAATTATGGGGCTACAGGCTACTTCCTATTATTATGATTGTTTCAATATGTATGGCAATTAGAAAGTTTAAACAAGGAAAGACGAAAGCTGTTATTGGTAATATTTTAGTAGTACCTGTGTATATTATTACTCTCTTAATGGTTATTGTTATTTTTCAATTAGTTTTTGTTACACCAAATGAACTAGATAGAGAGAAAGCTAACATTGAAGATAATATACGTAATACAAAAAATGCATATGGAATTAATATAGACGAAATTAATATTGCAGATGGTGGTAGTACAGTAACCCAAGAAATGTTAGGAAACTTGAATGATACTATTTCTAATATTGTTATTGTGGATGAAGATACAGTCTTAAAGGATTTGAATGCATCACAGACACAAAAGGGATATTATAAATATAATACAACGACAATTGCAAGGTGTAAAATAGATGGTGAAGATAAATTAGTGTATATTTCGCCAAGAGAAATTTCAAATAGTAATGGAACTTATAATAATAAAACTTATGAATATACTCATGGACATGGAGTTATTGTTACGTCAGCAACAGATACAAACGAATCAGGAAATTTGAATGTAATGCAAAAAAGCTTTGAAATGTCTAAAAATGATATTGTAACAATTACAGAGCCAAGGATTTATTTTGGATTAGAAACTAATAATAATATTGTAACTAATAGCAATAATCGTAAGGAATTTGATTATCCGTTGGCAGATTCAGCAAAGGCAGAAAATGCCGAAAATGTATATGAAGGCGAAGCAGGCTTACAATTAGGTTTCTTAGATAGATTTATATTAGGAGTAAAAGAGGGAGATTTAAAACTTGCTCTTTCAGCTAATGTGAATGAAGATAGTAGGATATTAACAAATAGAAATATTATTCAAAGAGCAAAGGCTATTATGCCATATTTATTATATGATTCAGAACCATATATGATTGCAACAGAAGATGGAAAATTATTATGGATATTAGATGCATATACAACTTCTAATAATTATCCATATTCACAGAAAACTACTATACAGATTGATAATTTGAATAAACTGGAATTGAACTATATTCGTAATTCTGTAAAAGTAATAATAGATGCTTATAATGGAGAAACTACATTTTATATTACAGATAAAGCTGATCCTATTGCAAGTGCATATAGAAAGATTTATCCGGACTTGTTTAGTGAAAAAGAAATACCAACTGATATTAGTAATCAGTTTATATATCCTAAGTTTTTATATAAAATTCAAGCAGATATGATAGCAAGATATCATAGCATTCAAGCTGATGTGTTATATAGAGGAGATGATGTATGGGATGTTGCAACTCATAATATAAGTAAAGTTTCAACAAAGACAGGAACGGATATAGAACCATATTATACGATGGTAGAAACATTAGAGGAAGAAAATAACCGTTTAGGATTAGTACTTCCATTTACTCCATATGGAAAGCAAAATATTATTTCATATATGGTAGGAAGTTATCAAGAAGGAAATCCTAGATTGTCTATTTATCATTTTTCCTCAGATAGTAACATTCTAGGACCAATGCAATTGGATACACAAATAGAACAAGATGAAAAGATATCTGAAGATATAGAATCTTTGAATGTTAATGGTACACGAATTACTAAAAATATGATTATAGTGCCATTAAATAATACCTTATTGTATGTAGAACCAATTTACCAACAATATGTTAATGAAATAGATTCTGTACCAGTATTAAAAAAAGTTATTGTTGCATCGGGAAATAAACTTGCTATAGGAAATAATTTAGATATTGCTTTAAATAATTTAGTGTCACAATATGCATTAGACATTGAAATTGAGAATACAGATAACGTAGAAGACTTAATAAAAGCAATTATTCGAGCAAATACTAATTTAAAAGAGTCTAAGTCAGCTGGAAATCTAGAGATGATTGGAAAAGATGTAGAAAGATTACAAGAATTGATAGATAATATGGACAAGCTTGTAAAAGAAATAGAAAAAGAAGAGAGACAAAATAGTAAAGATAAAAATCCAATTGATCAAATAACCAACGAGATAGTAAGTGTGGAAAAATGATACAAAAAGGTGAATGAAAGTGATTTTCATTCATCTTTTTTGTATAAAAGAAAACCACGTGCTATGCGCGTGGTTCAAAAAAAGCGATAGCATTGTATGAAAAATCCTCCAA
>CANRMM010000009.1 GCA_947631745.1 uncultured Clostridia bacterium | reverse complement strand
TTTCTGGAAAATGGACATTGCAACTTTTTATCAATTCTATTTTGCAATTTTTTATCAATTTTACTTGACAATTTACATACATATATAAAAAAATACCATTCTTTTTCAGAATGATATTTGTATATACCTGTTCTACAAAATTCGAACAAAAACGTTATTGGAGCAGGTAGCGGGAATCGAACCCGCATAGCCAGCTTGGAAGGCTGGAATTCTGCCATTGAACTACACCTGCATTTGCATGGAACATTTATTATTATAAATGTTCCACTTCATTTTGTCAATACTTTTTTCATATTTTTTCTTTATATTTTTTACATTTTCTATGCACTTGTAGTTTCCGTCTTTTTTGTACTCGTCTTTCTCTTAGTTGATGTCTTCTTTGTTACTTCTCTATTATTATTAATTACAATTTTAGGAGGTTCCCCATTTGCAACTGTTTCTTTAGTTACAATACACTTTTCTATTTTTGGATTCGAAGGAATTTCATACATGATATCTCTCATAATTTCCTCAATAATAGAACGCAATCCTCTTGCTCCAGTTTTCCTTTCTATTGCTTTATCTACAATAAGTCCTAGTGCTTCTGTTTCAAAATCAAGTTCAACATTATCCATGGCAAATAATTTTTTATACTGCTTTACTAATGCATTCTTTGGTTTTGTTACTATATCAATTAAAGCTTCTCTATCTAACTCTTCTAAAGTTGCAATAATTGGAAGTCTTCCTACAAATTCAGGTATTAAACCAAATTTTAATAAATCCTGTGGTAATAATTGTTCAAATACTTTATATTTATCAATGTCCTTATTGCTCTCTATTGTTGCTCCAAAACCAATTGATTTTTTGCCAATTCTATCTTTTACTATTTTTTCTAATCCTTCAAAAGCTCCACCACAAATAAATAAGATATTAGATGTATCAATTTGAATAAATTCTTGATGAGGATGTTTTCTTCCGCCTTGTGGTGGTACAGAAGCTACTGTCCCTTCAACAATTTTTAGTAACGCTTGTTGTACTCCTTCTCCACTAACATCTCTTGTAATAGAAGGATTTTCAGATTTTCTTGATATTTTGTCTATTTCATCAATATAAATAATACCTCTTTCTGCTCTCTTCACATCATAATCTGCAGCTTGAATTAGTTTTAGAAGAATATTTTCAACATCTTCTCCAACATATCCAGCCTCTGTAAGTGTTGTAGCATCTGCAATTGCAAAAGGTACTTCTAATATTTTAGCTAATGTTTGTGCTAAAAGTGTCTTTCCACAACCTGTTGGACCTAACAATAAAACATTACTCTTTTGAATTTCTACATCATCTTCTTTGTCGTTTTCAGTTTCACTATTAATACGTTTATAATGATTATAAACTGCAACAGATAATGTCTTTTTGGCTTCCTCTTGCCCAATAACATAAGTATCCAATATTGCTTTTATTTCAGCTGGACTTGGAAGTTCTGCATCTCCATTTAATGTATAAGTTAACTCTGTATCTTCATACAAATCATCTTCTATAATACTTGAACATACCTTAACACATTCATTACAAATATATACTCCCGGTCCAGCAATAATTCTTTCAACACCTTCTTGTGATTTACCACAAAAAGAACATCTTATACTTTTTTCTTTATTTGTCGCCATTTTCTTCTCCTTTTAAATCTTCTTTTCCTCTTTCGTTTATTTTCTTTTATCCATAATTCCATCAATCAAACCATATTTTAAAGCTTCTTCAGCTGTCATCCATTTATCTCTTTCTGTATCTCTTTCAATGGTTTCTATGCTTTGACCTGTTTTTTCACTTAATAATTTATTTAATTTTTCCCTTGTTTTTATCATATGCTCTGCTTGAATTTTTATTTCTGTTGTCTGACCTGCTATTCCATTTCCTCCAATTAAAGGTTGATGAATTAATATCTCTGCATTTGGTGTTGCAAATCTTTTTCCCTTTTCGCCATTTGCTAAAAGTACTGCTCCAAAGCTTGCTGCTAATCCTACACAAATTGTAGATACTGGACATTTTATATAGTTCATTGTGTCCACAATTCCCATTCCGTCCGTAATAGAACCTCCTGGACTATTAATATATAAGCAAATTTCTTTGTCTGGATCCTCTGATTCCAAGAATAATAATTGGGCAATTACTAAACTAGCTGTTGTAGCATTAACATCTTCACCTAAAAATATAATTCTGTCTTTTAATAATCTTGAAAAGATATCATAAGATCTTTCTCCTTTTGCTGTTTGTTCTATAACATATGGAACTAAACTATTTTTTTCCATTAAAAATTCCTCCTTTTTATATCTTAGTTGATATTTATATTCAGCCTTTAATCTATTTTAATAGCCTTCTATATTATTGAAAAAGTTAGTGGCTATGTCAATTTTATTTCAAATTTTAATTTCACCCCTAACTTTTTCTATTTTATTTTATTTTTGCATTTTTTACAATAAATTCTATTGCTTTTTCTGTTTTCATACTGTCTGTAAGATAATTCTTCAATTGCTCATTTTCTAATAATTCTTTTTCTTCTTTATTGTATTGCTTAGCCATTTCTTTTATTTTTTCTGTAATTTCATCTTCAGAAGCTACCAACTTTTCAGCATCTACAATAGCTTCTAATACCAATCTAGATTTTACTGATCTTTCAGCTTGTTCTTCAAGTTCTTTTCTCATCTCTGTTTCTGTTTTTCCAAGTATTTGAAGATATTGTTCTAATTTTAACCCTTGATATGATAATCTTGTTTCTACATCTTTTACCATATTATCAATTTCCAATTCTACCATTCCACTTGGAATATCAAGTTTTGTATTTTCACAAACTGTTTTTATTGCTTCTTCTTCTGTCTCATATTTAGCTTTATTTTTATTTTCTGTTTCTAATCTCTCTTTTATGCTATTTTTCAATTCTTTTAATGTATCAAATTCGCTGACGTCCTTTGCAAATTCATCATCAATTGCTGGTAATTCCTTTTTCTTAATCTCATGCAATTTAATTTTGAATACAGCATCTTTTCCTGCTAAATCTTTTGAGAAATAATCATCTGGGAATTTTACTTTAATGTCCTTTTCTTCGTCTATTTTCATTCCTATAATTTGCTCTTCAAATCCTGGAATAAAAGTATTGCTTCCAATTTCTAATTCATGTCCTTCAGCTTCTCCACCTTCAAAAGGAACTCCATCAATAGAACCTTCATAATCAATGACTGTAATATCCTTATTTTCTACTGGTCTATCTTCTATTGATACTAATCTTGAATTCTTATCTGCCATATGTCCTATCTCATGGTCTATATCTTCATCAGATACATTATACTCTATTTTTTTAATTTCTATACCTTTATATTTGCCTAATGTTACTTCTGGTTTTGTTTGAACTGTTGCAGTAAATATTAATTCTTTTCCTTTTTCCATTTGTACTACATCAATATTTGGTTTACTAACAGCATCAACTTTACTTTCTTTTATTCCTTCATCATAAATTTCTGGTGCTATTTCATTAAAAGCATCTTCATAAAAAATTTGTGAACCATATTGTCTTTCTACTAATTGCATAGGTGCTTTACCTTTTCTAAAACCAGGTATATTAAAATACTTTGCTGTTTTAGCATATACTTTCTTCATTGCCCATTCAAATTTTTCTGCTTCTACTGTAAATGTTAGTTTTACCTCATTTTTGTTTTCTGTATTTTCTACTTTTACACTCATTTTATTCAATCCTTTCGCTTTTTGATATAATAGCTTTTTTATTATATCACATTTTGTAAATATTGCAAGTACTAAATGACAACTAAATCAAAGTCTAAGTAGTCTGCACTAATTAAATAATATTCTATATCTTTTATTTTTCCTATAACTGCTTCATTATGTGAATCTCCATGTAAATGTCCATAATAACATTTTTTTATTCCATATTCATGTAAAGTTTGAACAAATTCCGATTCTCCATGTTTAATACTACTTTTGGTAACAGGTGGATAATGAAAAAATACTATTTTCTCTTTATCACTTCCATACTTTTCTATAGCATCTTTAATAGAAAGCTTTAATCTTTCATTTTCTCTATTTATCATCTTTTTATCTTGTTCTACATCAGATATATTCCATCCTCTAGTCCCAATAATAATCTTATCTTCTATACAGTAACTATTATTATGTAAAAAATCTATCTTTTTAAAATCATTTTCCATAAAGAAATTTCTCATACTTTTTAGTGTTGTCCACCAATAATCATGATTTCCCTTTAATAAAATCTTATACCCTGGTAAATTATTTAAAAAAGCGAAATCAAAATAAGTATCTTTTAAATGCATGGCCCACGAAAAATCTCCCGCCAAAATAACATAATCGTCATCTTTTACCTTTTGCATCCACTTATTTTTAATCTTTTCCGCATGATTTTCCCAATTATATCCAAAAATATCCATTGGCTTATCTTGTGAAAAAGATAAATGTAAATCTGCTATTGCATAAATTGCCATATAAAATTCCTCTTCTATTCTATCTTTAAATTTGGTACAGCATTCAATGTTAAGTCTGCCTGTTCTCCATTAATAAATCTATAGTATCCAGCCGATGCAATCATTGCAGCATTATCAGTACATAAGATTGGCTCTGGATAATAAATCTTATATCCTTTATTTTCTAAGTCAATAAAATTTTGTCGAATATATGAATTAGCAGAAACTCCTCCTGCTAAAGCAATCGTTTTAACTCCTATTTGTTCAGCTGATTTTAGTGCATTTTCAATCAACATATCAGTTACGTATTTCTCAAAACTAGCACATAAATCTGCTTTATTTATATCTGGATTTTTATGATGTAAATTTATAATTGCTGTCTTAATACCACTAAAGCTAAAATCTAATCCATCTATGTGAGTTTTAGGAAGTTCTATACAAGCTTTTCCCTCCTTTGCAAGCTTGTCCACTTTTGGACCTCCTGGATATCCAAGTCCGATAACTCTTGCTACTTTATCAAATGCTTCTCCAATAGCATCATCTCTCGTTTTTCCTAATATCTCAAATTTAGTATAATCCTTAATATAAACTAAATGTGTATGACCTCCTGAAATTACTAGACATAAAAAAGGTGGCTCTAATTCTTCATGTGTAATATAATTAGCAGCTATATGACCTTCTATATGATTGGTGGCTACTAATGGCTTTTGAATTGCATAACTTAAACCTTTAGCATACGCAACTCCTACCAATAAAGCACCTACTAAGCCTGGTCCATAGGTACATGCAATATGGTCAATATCACTATATGCAATTTTTGCCTCTTTTAATGCTTTTTCAGTAACATCTGAAATAGCTTCCACATGATTCCTAGATGCTATTTCTGGTACTACTCCTCCAAATCTCTCATGAATACTAATCTGTGAATTTATAATATTTGACAAAACTTCTCTACCATTTCTTACAACAGCAACCGATGTTTCATCACAACTTGATTCAATTCCTAATGTTATAATATCTTTCATAATTGTTCCTATCCTTCTATAATCCTATTGAAAATAACATTCCTATTAAATTCATAATTCCCATTTCTACCAAATTGATAAGTGGAGAAATAATTAATCCTGCGATTCCAGTAACCCAAATAACAACAAAGACTATATAAAATATTTGAGAATATTTTTCAAACCAACTTTTGGCTCCATAAGGCAAAAATCCCATTAAAATTTTTGATCCATCTAATGGAGGTAACGGAATTAAATTAAATACACCTAAACCAATATTAATAGAAATACAAACTTCTATTAATATCATCACAATATTTCCTACTTGTGTTAATAAAAATCCTGGTGCAAATCTTATAATAGCAAAATAAATAATTGTAAATATAATTGCAAGTATAAAATTAGTAATTGGACCTGCTGCTGCAACTATCATTTCACCAACTGACATTTTTATGTTTCTATTAAAGTTTCTTGATTGTATTTGAACAGGCTTTCCCCATCCAAATCCAGCAAAAACTAGCATAAGAGTTCCAAATAAATCAAGATGACTAAATGGATTCAAGCTAAGCCTTCCTTGATTTCTAGGAGTATCATCTCCTAATCTATCTGCTGCAAAAGCATGTGCAAATTCGTGAAAAGTAATTGCTATTAAAACTGCTGGTAAAGTAATAACTAATCCAAGAAGAGCATCTCTATCTGACAAAAGTCCAGATATATTTGTTAAAATAAATAATCCTAAAATAACATATAATATTCTTCTATCTATATACATAAAATTTCCTTTCTTTTTTAATAAAAATACAATTTTATAATTCTTTTTCTGATAATTTTTGTTGTCTAAGACTTTTTTCTAGTGTTAATTTAAATTCTTTTAATTGTTGTTTAGTTGTAAGTATATCTGCATCTCGCAATATCATTGTCCTTGCTTTATAATAAACTCTTTCTCTAAAATCTGATGGAATATTTTTTATTTCTTCTTGTATATCTTCAATATCTTTCTTTTTTTTACTCAAAACTTCCTTATAGTACTTTTCATATTCTCCAATATGTTTCATATAGTCACTTTCACTAAAAATGTCTTCATAAATAGATGCCCCTAATAAACTTTGTATTCTATTAACAAACATTATATTATATCCATAATTAGCTTTTTCAAATGATATTTGGGATTTATGTTTTTCATAAAATTTTCTTGATTCTTTTTCTACTAATCCTTCTGTATAAAAACTAGCCATTTCATTTTCTATTGCTGTTGGAAGTTTCATAAAATCTGGCTGTATAAAATAATGAAAACACTCATGTAGCAAGATCGCTCCACACTTATTTATTACTTCTTCGTTCGTTTGAAAAGAACGCACATCTGGATAGAAGTGTATTTTTCCATCTTTTAATGCTCTTCCGCCATGTGCTAGTGTATTATCATTAAAATGACTACGCCCTTGATTTACAATAACAACTTTATCACTTTGTAATAAGTCATCAACTACTTTCTTCTTTACATGACTCATGTATTGATAATAGTCTTCTTTTATCAATGACAAAATTTCTTTTACTTTTTTATTTAATTCTAATTCAATGTAAGCATAATCATACATATACTAAATTCCTCTTTATTAATGGTCTGAAAGTGGTTTCATAGTTGGGAATAACAATACATCACGAATAGAAGCTTCATTTGTAAGAAGCATTACTAATCTATCTATTCCCATTCCCATTCCACCTGTTGGTGGCATACCATATTCAAGAGCAGTTACAAAGTCCGTATCCATCATATTAGCTTCATCATCACCAGCTTCTCTTTGCTTTACTTGATCTAAGAATCTTTCATATTGGTCAATTGGATCATTTAATTCTGAGAAAGCATTTGCATATTCTCTACCACCAATAAATAATTCAAATCTTTGAGTCATCCTTTGATCTTTTTGATCTTTTTTTGCAAGCGGTGAATTTTCAATTGGATACTCATAAATGAAAGTTGGCTGTATTAGTGTCTCTTCTACTTTTTCATCAAAGAATTGAGCAATAATATCTCCTCTAGAAGTTTTAATTGGATCAACTTCAATTCCATTCTCTTTTGCTACCTTTTGTGCCTCTTCATCTGTTTGAATATTATGGAAATCAACTCCTGTTACTTCTTTTATAGCATCTATCATTGTAACTTTTCTCCAAGATGGAGTTAAGTCAATTTCTTGACCTTGATAATTAATCTTAGTTGTTCCTAAAACTTTCATCGCTGTTTTTGATACTAATTCTTCTGTCAAATTCATCATATCTTCTAAATTAGCATATGCTTGATATAACTCTATACTTGTAAATTCAGGATTATGTTTTAAATCCATTCCTTCATTTCTAAAAATTCTTCCTATTTCATATACTCTATCAAATCCACCTACTATTAATCTTTTTAGATATAATTCTGTAGCAATTCTCAAATACATATCAATATCAAGTGTGTTGTGATGTGTAATAAATGGTCTTGCTGAAGCTCCTCCTGCTATTGTATTCAATATAGGAGTTTCTACTTCTAAATATTTTTTCTCATCTAATATATTTCTAATTTCTTTTATAATTTCTGTTCTTTTAATAAAACTATCCTTTACCTCTGGATTAACAATTAAATCAACATATCTTTGTCTATATCTTAAATCTGTATCTTTTAATCCATGATATTTTTCAGGTAATGGTCTTAACGACTTTGAAAGTAATGTTAATTCTTTAGCATGAATTGAAATTTCTCCTGTTCTTGTTTTAAATACAAAACCTGTAATTCCTACAATATCTCCTATATCATCTTCTTTGAATTGAGAATAACTTTCTTCTCCTAAATCATTTATACTTACATAGCTTTGTATTTTTCCATCACAGTCTTGAATATGAACAAAAGAAGCTTTTCCCATAATTCTCTTTGCCATAATTCTTCCTGCTACTGTTACATCTTTTCCTTCTAATTCATCATAATTATCTATAATTTGTTTACTTGTATGTGTTCTATCAAATTTTGTAATTTCATAAGGGTTTTTTCCTTCTTGTTTTAATTTTTCTAATTTTTCTCTTCTTACTTTCATCAATTGATTCAAATCTAATTCTTGTTCTTGCATATTTTCATTTTCTTGCATATATAATTCCCCCTTTAAGGCCACTTATTGCCCATTTATGTTCATAATTATATACTATTTTAGACTTTTTGTAAACAAATTGGAAATAATTTGTAAATTAACCTACCTTTCTTAATTCTTTAGCATTTTGAAGAGCTACTTCTGTAATATCTCCGTTTGCAATTCTTGCGATTTCCTTTATAACTTCTTCCTCATTTAATTTTCGAATACTTGTTACTGTTTTTTCTCCTTTTACATTTTTACTAATATAATAATTGTAATCTCCCTTTGCTGCAATAGAAGCTAAGTGCGTAACACATAGAATTTGATGATTTTCTGAGATAATTTTCATTTTTTCAGCCACTGCCTTAGCTGCTTTACCACTAATTCCTGTATCTATCTCATCGAAAATAAGAACAGGTATTCTATCAACATCTGTTAAAACAGTTTTAATAGCAAGCATAATTCTCGACATTTCACCACCAGAAGCTATTTTTATTAATTCTTTCTCTTCTTCTCCTTTATTAGTAGAAATATAAAATTCTACTTGGTTAAGCCCATTTTTATTATACTCATTAGTTGATAATTGATTTATTCTCACACTAAAATGTGCTTGACTCATCTCTAAATCTTTTAATTCTTTATTTATTTTTTCTGATAATTTAATAGCAAATTTTTGACGAATCTCTCCCATTTCTATACATAATTTATTCATTTCTTTTTCTATATTTTGTTTTTCTCTTTTCCTTTGTTCATTAATTTCATCTATATTTTCAATATGATGTATCTCTTCACCTATCTCATCTCTATATTTTAAAATTTCTTCTATACTATTTCCATATTTTCTTTTCAATGAAGATATTTCATTTAATCTCTCTTCTACATTATTTATTTCATCTTCATCAAAATACGTTTCTTCTTGCATATTTGTAATATCTCTTGATAATTCTTGTACATCATAATAAATATTTTTTAGTTCTATCAACTTTTCGCCATAGATTGCACCATAGTCTTCTATTTTCTCTAAACATCTAACACAATTTGAGATTCCATCAATAACACCATTATTCAAATTTTCATCTAAAATCTTCATATTTTCTTGTAGTTTTTCTGCATTTTTCATTTGATTATGTTTTTCTTCTAATTCTTCTTCCTCATTCTTTTTTAATTTTGCCCTATCAATTTCATTAAATTGATAATATAATAAATCTAGTTTTCTTTGTTTTTCTTTATCATCCCCATAATTTTGTTCAAGTTCCAATTTTATCTTATTATACTGTGTATATAAATTTTGATATTTTTCTTTAATTTCTTGTATAGTACTTCCTATAAATCCATCTAAATAACAAATATGCTTTGTAGCATCTAATAAATTATAATTATCTTGTTGTCCATGAATATCTATTACTTTTGACATAACTTCTTTTAGCTCATTTACAGTAACTAATCTACCATTTACTTTGCAAGTATTCCTACCTGTTGCATAAATTTCTCTAGATACAATAATATTGCCATCTATTGCCATAAAGCTATCTGGACAAAAAATACTAGCTTCTACTAAAGATACATTCTCTCCTCTTCTGATCATATCTTTAGAAAATCTTCCTCCACACAAAATACCTAAAGACCCAATAATTAAAGTTTTCCCAGCTCCAGTTTCACCAGTTAAAACATTAAAACCTTCATTAAAATCAATTGTTAAATCATCAATAATTCCTATATTTTTTATATGTAAAGTAGCTATCATAATTTTCCTCCTAGATTACGAATTCATGTTCGATGTTTATTATATCGTTCGAATTTTTGTTTGTCAATAGTTTATTTATTTTTTATTTAAAGATTTTTTTCTTTGCATATATTGACTCTTTATCAGTTTTTATGGTATATTTATATAGTATATTTTATTTGGCCCCTTGGTCAAGCGGTTAAGACGCAGCCCTCTCAAGGCTGAATCATGGGTTCGATTCCCGTAGGGGTCACCAAAATCAAAAGACACTATTAAAAAATTTTAATAGTGTTTTTTAATGCTCATTTTTATTTTTTCTAATATCAAATCGATAAATAGCAATTGCACCAGATATCACTTCTAGTAAATTTCCAATAACAGATATATAAGCTTGAACTGAAAAATTATAATAAATCCACACAATTGCCGCAATAACTATTCCATAGCGAATTACCTTCGTATTTTTTTGCCAAGTAATATACGTATATAGCATAACTATTCCTAGCGGAATTAAATCCATTGGTGATTTATATGTAAAAATTCCCACTAAGATAATGCTTACAATAAATGCAATCAAAATCCATATAGATAATTTTTGATCTTTTTTCTTTTCCTCTATTTTATAAAAAGTAATATATCTAATAACTGATATTATATTCATCATACCAGCCGTAATGGCACCAATAGTAATATATTGTATCGCATAAAAAATATTAGCCAATAGTTGCAATTTCATAATTTGTTTTTTATCATTTATCTGTAAACTATATACCCAAAATAATAATGCTATCATCCCTATTAAGTTTGATACTATAACTATTTCCAATTTCTTCTCCTTTATCTTAATCCATAATACATAATTCTAGCAATTCTTTTAGTCTTTCATCTTGTTTTGTTAAATATAAATATCCAATTAGAGCTTCAAATGCAGTTGAATACATGTAATCTTGTACAGTAGCATTTTTAGGTAAATGATGATTTTCTGCATTTCTACCTCTTTTTACAATCTCAGTTTCTTGCTCATTAAGATGACTCATTAATTTTTCTAATGTTTCTGCTTGTGATTTAGCCTTAACATAATGTATAGATTCTATATGCAACTTATGTGGTTTTAATCTAGTTGTATTAGTCAAATGCATACGAATAAATAATTCATATACACTATCTCCTATGTACGCCCAAATAAGTGGTGACATTGTATCAATTTCTAATTTTTCTTTTCTTCTCTCAATTAGTTCCATAAATTCTGTCAAATAAATACTCCCTTTCTTATACTTTATTTTAAATTTGTTCTAGTGTAATTCTTCCTATTTTTCCATTTCTATAATCATCTAAAACAATTCTAGCGACTTTCTCCTGATCTATATTTCCACCAGAAATAATAGCTCCTCTCTTTTTTCCTATTAAATCCATGATTTCCAAAATTCTTTCATTTTCCATAATCTCTTCATTTTCCATAATTTGATAAATTTCATTTACATCTAACTTATATCGATTTGCTAGCAAAGTCGGATATCTTTTTATCAATAACTTTAATAATTCATATCCTACTTCTATTATCTCTAAAATATCGTCTTTAATAGTTCCTATATATGCTAATTTTAATCCTACTTCTTGGCTTTCAAATTTAGGCCATAATACCCCCGGTGTATCTAATAGTTCAATTTTTTCATTGATTCGTACCCACTGTTTTTGTCTTGTTACACCTGGTCTATTACCTACTTCCGCAACATTTTTTTTCGTGATTCGATTAATAAAAGATGATTTACCTACATTTGGAATTCCTACAATCATTACTCGAATAGATTTTCCAATTCTACCTTTATTTAAGAATTTTTCTTCGTTTCCTTCATAAATTTGCTCTATCTTTTTAATTGCTTCCGTTATCCCTTTACCTGAATTAGAATCCACCAAAACTGCTGGTATTTCCATTCTTTCAAAGTTATTTATCCATTTAATATTCTGATTCTCATCTGCTAAATCAGACTTATTTAAAATAATTAATCGTTTCTTTTCTTTAATATATTGATGGATATCTGGATTTTGACTAGATATTGGTATCCTTGCATCTAAGATTTCAACAACAACATCTATTAGCTTTAAGTCTTCTATTATTTGTTTTTTAGTTTTCGCCATGTGACCAGGATACCAGTTTATCGACATTTTAGAAATTCCTTTTTCATTATCACCATTCTGAGTCATTTTTTCACTTCCTTGCAATTTTCAGTTAATTAAATACTTCCAATAGTTTAACATAAAAGCAAGCAATTTTCAACTAATTGCTTGCTTATCACAAATTGTAACTTATATCTATTCAAATTCAAAATCATCAAGACTATAGCCTAATTCTTTTAATTTTCCAAACACTACACTTGGTGAAATTCCAAATAAAGTATTATAATCCCCATTAATTTTATCAATGAAAATTGAAGCTTTACCTAAGAGAACATATCCACAGCTCTTAAAAATTTTTTCTTCATTTTTTATATACCAATCAATTTCATCATCAGAAATCTCTTTTAAATATATTTCCACCTTTGAAGAAAAAGTTATTGTTTTTTCTTGATACAAGTCAATAATTGTTATCCCTGTATATGCAAAATGTCTTTTCCCAGATAGTTCTTTTAAATTATTAAATGCTTCTTCCTTTGTTCTGGGTTTTTCGTATATTTTATTTTCTAAATACATAACAGTATCTGCAGATATAATAATCGCTTTATCTTTAATTTGATCACACACTGATTTTGCCTTATTTAATGAAAGTTTCTCTACATATTTGTCTGGCTCTTTTTCATTGCTTCTTTCATCTACATTACTTGTCATTACTTCATATTTAAGTCCTATCATTTTAAATATATCATTTCTTTGCTTTGATGACGATGCTAATATTACTCTCATATCACACTTTCCCCACATCACTTACACCAAAATATTTCTTAAAAAATTTCATCATAAAAATCATCAGTTTCCTACACCATTTTGAGCAAATACGAAGAGTTAAACACAATGGAATTAATAATAATATTATTAATATAGGCTCACTATTAGAATTTAAAGTAATTTCATTAACTTTCAAGTAGTTATCATACAAGCCAAATACAAATATATGTACAAGGTATATTTCAAAAGAATATTCTCCTATTTTTTTCAGAATATATAAAACTCCCTTACCAATTTTATATTTCTTTATCAATTCGGAAATTAGAGAAATTATCAAACATAGCCCTGGAATTATCAAAATAAAAGGATACCAATACCAGCCATATATCCATAATAAAATTTTATAGTTCGTAAAAAACACAATTAAAAGTATTATTCCAGCTATCATTGAAATAATAAGAATACTTGCTAATTTCAAATCTAATTTTTTCTTATCTTCTTTCCCTAACTTTGCAAAATACATTCCTATTGCAAAAATTGGTAGTCTAGCCATAATAATAATTCCATCATGAGATCCCCAAAAAGCAATTGATATTAATAATAAAAGTGAAATAAAAAGGAAAAATTGATATTTTGTTTTTACCCTTTCAATTATTCCACTAAAGAATGGAGTTAATATATATACAATAAAAAGTATACTAATATACCAATTAAAATAATAACCTAATCCCGTAAACTCCTGTACTGCAAAAAAATTTCCAACAATAGCCTGTATTGGCATATTGTCTCCATTAAAAAGTTGGAAAGCTATCCATATTCCCATGAACAGAAGATATGCAGGTGCTAAACGATTTAATCTTCTTTTTAAAAATTGTATCGGATCATGGTCTTTTGTGTATGAATAATAAAGTCCCAATCCAGAAGCAAATAAGAATATATCAACACCTGCATATCCAATTGACTTAACAAATTCTATAACTGGATGATGAATTATAATAGAAGAATGATAAAAGATAACCCATATCATTGCAATTCCCAGCCAAATAGAACGATATTGATATAAAGTACTTAAATCTATCTCAAATTTGCATTTTGATGATTTCATGCCTTATCTCTCCGTTTTCAATATTTATAGTGTTCTATAATTATTCCTATCTGCTCTTTCATCTACTTCTCTATCATATTCTTGGTTTTTATAAAACCAATCTGTCTTTTTATCTGTTGGATGTGCTTTTCTATTCTTATCGAATAACACATCAAACAATGAAATTAAAGGTATGATTAATCCAACAAATTCTAAAAGTACTTCCATATAAACAGATGATGCTACTCCACCACTTACCATTTGACTAATATGTGAAACAAAAAATGGTCCATAATATAAGAAATGTGCTGCCAAGTATATAATACTTGCCCATAGTTTTCTTTTTATAAAAAAGCATATACATATAAAAGTAATAAATAGTAGAGCTACTTCCATTGTTAAATCTGCAGGTTCAAATAAAAATCCCATTCCTAATGTAGACATCACTGTTCCTATTAATCGTACTCCCCAAAACAAAAATGCAAACATCATAATTAACCAACTTGAAAAATTTTTCATTTGTAAATTCCTCCTCATTTTTTCAATATATTATTATTTTATCACAATTTCGACAGAATACAAGAAAAAAAGTGATATTCTAATAAAATATCACTTTTTATTGTATAGGAAAAATCGAAAAATTTTATTCCTCAACAAAATTAAATTCATCTTTAAATTTTTCTTTAAAAATTTCAAATACTTTATTTAATATTTCCTCATCATCAACACTTACATACGATTCTTCTTCTTCTGAATCTGTATCTTCTAGCTTCAAGATTAATACTTCACCGGCATCATCTTCTTCATCTGTTGGTAATAAAACAACATATTCTTCTCCCTCATATTCAATTAAGTCCAAAAATTCAAATTGAATTTCATTACCATCCTCATCATTTAATGTAATAATATTATCGAATTCTTCTTCATTCTCCATATTTTCTGGTACATTATTGTTTAATTCTTCATCCATTTTTTATTTCTCCTTTCATATTTTCTATATTTTGTATTTCTACAATATTAAGAACAAATTTTATTATAGTGTTTCCACTTTATAAAAAGCTATACTAATTTTTATTTTTAATTTTATTCATATATGTTTCTAAAATATATACTGCTGAAATAGTATCCACTATATTTCTTTTTTCTGTTTTATTAACATTTAGATAATTCATTGTCTTATGAGCTGCCACTGTAGTAAGTCGTTCATCTATAGTTTCAATTCTTATTTTATTAAATTTACATTTTAATTTATGAATAAATTTATTTGTAACTTCTACTCTTTCTGTTTTAGAGCCATTCATATTAATTGGCATTCCAATGACAATAGTATCTACTTGATATATTGATAATAATTCTTCTAATCTTTTTAAAACAATTTTATCATTTCCTTTATGATGAATCGTTTCTAATCCTTGTGCCGTTATTCCAAGTTCATCTGTAATAGAAATACCTACTCGACTATCTCCATAATCTATTCCTAATATTCGCATATTAATCATCTAATCCTATATAGTTTTTTACCATTTTTTCAAGAAGTTCATCTCTTTCAACTTGTCTAATCAAATTTCTTGCATTATTATGGCTCGTTATATACGTAGGATCTCCCGATAAAATATAGCCTACTATCTGATTAATAGGATTATATCCTTTTTCTTCTAATGCTTTATATACTTCCTTTAAAATCTCTTTTGCCTTGATGCTTTTATCCCTTTCTACTTTGAAACTCACTGTCTCATCAATTCCTGCCATAAGATTTAACCTCCTTTTTAATATTATATATTATAAATAATTAATATCACATTCTTCGTTATTATCATCATTGTCTATATATTCTTCTAATTTTTTCATTGCTACTTCCAATGCTGTACCTTTATAATATGTAGAAATAATAACTTTAATCCTAGGACTTGCCGTTTTACTTTCCTCTTGTTCATCGTCACTCTTAATCTGTAAGTCTTCAACTTGTTTTTTTATTTCTTCCATAAAACTTCCAACTGACTGAATATCTATTCCTGAAAATACAATAGCAAATTTAGGTCCCATATATCGAACAAATATATATTCTTCTGATAAACTTGCTTTTACTGTTTCCGCTACTTCTGTAATCACCTTATTACCTACTTTTCTTCCTATTTCCTCATTAATTTTCTCTATATTCGTAATTCGAAATAAACATATAGCAGAAGTAGTATACTTATCTATTATTTTTCGTCCTTCCCCATATAAATATTCTTCTGATTTTAAAGAAGTAAATTTATCATTTCTTACAATATTTTCAATAATAGCTTGATTATTAACAGTTCTTAATACTGACACAATATTATTTTTAACAACCTCTAATATAGTTGTATCTATCTTATCAAATTCATGTGGCTTAGCACCTTCTATAATCCAATATCCTATATATACATTTTCTACATACAAAGGAAAAAACATTGCTGATTTTACTCTTCCAAATTCCATCTTTTGATATGGTAATCTTTCGTTTTCATTTTCAACTGTCACATATTTAGGAATAGCTGTTTGAATACTCTCTTGAAAAATCGGCTCTGATTGTAGGTTTTTTAAAGAATCCCAATGTTTTTGTTCAACATTCGATGATTTTATAGTATATTCCGCACCATCATAAATAACTATTGTAGAGTATTTTATTTGATATCTCTCAATTAAAATGTTATTAATCTTATCAAATTTTTCTGTAACTGTTGTACATTCGCTAATAGTATCCATAAAGTCTTGCAATACATTTAATCCCATTACTTTTTGGTTTAAATTATTAAAACTCTCTATTTTTTTGTAAATAGACATATTATAAAACATTAATAATGCAATAATGATTACTAAGATTATAATAACCGCTATAATCAAAAGATATCACCTTCTCCTTGTGTTTATTTTAGTAACTATTCTTCATTCTGTCAAGCGTTGCATTCATATTACTAGAAAATTCATTTGGATTATTATAAGAACCATATCTTCCATTTGAAGGTACACTTCCTAATAAAGGATACACCATATTAGCCAATTTTTCCAAACTAATTAGAAAATCTCTCGAATAGCCAGTAGTAGATATTTTACAATTTACTAATCCTTCTAAATATCTAGAATAAGTTTGTTCTTCAAAAGGAATCATACAATATTTAATAGTATCTTTATTAAATAATTCTGTCATAAATGACATTGCTGGATCATTGTAATAAGCCATTCCTCCAATAATCATTCTCTCAGTAATGCTCCTCACTCTTAGTACTTTATTTAATACAATTCTTAATTTTTCTGGATTTAATATATTTCTCGATTTTAAATCTCTCAAAAACGCCGTAAGCGGTTGTATTGTTAATATATCATAGCTTTGTACTAGATAAATTTCCTGTGCTGCTCCAAAATATCCAAACTCAGTATCATAGTCACAATCCATTAGTACTAATGAATACTGTTGTGCTAATGTTGCTAAAATATTTTGGTAATCATTAATATCTACATTTTGATCTGGTAAAGTAGTATATACCGTTAAATTTTTATTAACTGGAATTCCATCTGCAATTCCATTTCTTAACTTTGAAATACAATCATAAGATTTCTTTCTTAACTCTTCTTCATTTTGTGTGTAAATATAATATGCATTTTTATTTTTAGTCAAATCTAAAATAGCTGTATTTATTCCTCTATTTGATAATACTTCTGCTAGATTATTCACTAAGAATGAAATTCCATTCTTTGAAGTTCCAACAAAAGCTACTATTTTTTTGTCTTTCGTTAATAAATTATTAAAACTTGTACTTATTTGATATGGATTTGTATTTTGAATTTCTCTATTTCCTGTGTTATATTTTTGCTGATAATTACTGTAACTTGGTGGTACATATGAATTACTATTTGTTTGTGGCATACTAGGTGTAAAGCCTTGTTCAGATGGTTGTTGTGGTTGTTCATTTTCAAAACCAGGTAATATAATTCCTCCAGATGTACCTGAAACACTATTTGAAGAAGGACTTATTGTTTCCTCATCTGTTGCTAAAGAAAATACATTTGCATCTGTCTGAGGCTGATTTATTGGTTGTTGATTAATTATTGGCGTTTCTTCAAATCCTGGCATTATAGCTTCTTCTTCTATATTTTGCACTGTATCCACAGGTTGTACTTTTCTTGGTCTTCCTCTTTTCTTTTTTACAGACTGTTCTTCTACTTGTTGAATATTATTTGAATTTATAGGATTTTGTAAGGTATCAATATTTTCAAATCCTGGTAACGTGTCCTCTGCCGGTGCTTGATTAGCTTGTACTTTTTTTGGTCTTCCTCTTTTTCTTTTTACCTGTCCATCAATGCCTGCTGCAGTTTGTAACATATCTATCATTGCCTCAATTGATTCTGTTTGCTCATTTTCTTTAAAATCTTGACCAAGTGAAGATGTTGTTCTATTTTCTTTTAAATCTGATATTTTACCTTCTCCTGCATATTGCATTGGTTGTGTTGGCTGTTGATAAACCGGTTGTTGGTTTTGTGGTTGTCCGTACATCGGTTGCTGAGGCATCTGTGGTTGATTTTGTGGTTGCCCATACATTGGTTGCTGAGGCATCGGTTGATTTGTTTCATTCGCCCTACTATTCATTGAAGAAGGTATAACAACTGGCCTTGTTAAATTTGAACTTCCAATATTTTTTTCAAAAATTTCTCTTTGAGGTTGTTGTGCAGGATTATTTTCTCTTTGATTATAATAATCATTATTGGGCCTATACTTTGACTTTCCTTTTACAGAAATACTAGGCGTAACAGTTCCAAATGTAATCAATTCTTGATATTTTTGAGAACTTGCTTCCAGTACTGCTTTAACATTTAAAGGTAAAAATTTACATATTACTCTTAGCTGTGCATCTGTATATTGAGCTGCTATACTGTCAAAACTCTCAACATACTTTTCCTCATTTTTCCCAAGCCTTTTATAGTGATTTAGAATATTTTGAATTTCTATTTCACTAACATCACCTTCATTTTCTGACTTATAGTCAACATTTTCTGAATCAATTTGATAATATATTTTTGCATCTTTTTTACTTCTAGGTTTATTCATTAAAGCACACACATTGGTAATGCTTCTGTCTTGTCCTAATAATGCACTATATACACCAATTCCAAATAATTTAACAAGTAAGTTTTCTGATTTTGACCTTCTATCTGCACAAATTAAAATAATAGGGATATCTGTTCCATCATTTGAAGTTGCTTCATCGCTAATATTATCTAATTTTTCAAAGATAAATTTATCAATAACTTCATAATTGTTATTAGAAAATGGCTCTAAGTCTTCACTAATAACAATTCTATCATAACTCTTATCTTTTTGTAATTCTTTAATAATAGCATTAAAATAATAAACATTTTTGCTTGATATAATTTCTCTGTATTCTTGTTGATATTTCTTTACAATAGATTCTGAAATATTTTCATTACTAACAGCGAATAATACTTTCATTCGTTAACCCCTCCAGCCTTTTACAACTATAGCAAATACTAATGGCAATACTTGGCAAATTACCATAACCGTTATAATACCAATCATTGCGCCAAAGCCTTTATCTCGAACATCTAACTTTCTAATTCCAATAACATACCTATAAATACCACTAATCGCAATTCCCACAAAACCAAATGGTATGCTATATACTTGAATTATGTTCAGAATATATGCAACAAAACCATAAGTTGCATCATTATTATACTCCCTTTGATAATCTTCTATTGTTTCCAATTGTTTTTCTTTTATCTTATATAAGTTGACAGTTGAATCATTTCTTATATCTGGTGTATCATTAGTTGCACAAATTGTTGAAACAACTCCCATAACACATATAATAAAAATCAATAGTACAATTATTTTCTTCGTCATATAAGTTCATATCCTCCTTTAAACATATTGATTATTTTGCTAAATAAAAATTAACCCAATTTGAATATACTTTATCCCCATTTTCCTTCCAAGAATGCATAGGTAATTCATTAGGATTATCATGTTGATAATAATTCTTTGGTATTTCTATTGACAATCCCTTTGATAAATCTCTTTTATACTCTTTGTCTAGTGTATCTACAGCATATTCTAAGTGTCCAGTTATAAATATTTGATTTGCTGTTTCGTTTTCAACAATAAACACTCCTGCTTCATCTGATTCTGAAATAATTGAAAGTTCATGATGTTTTTCAATATCACTCTTTTCAATTGTAGTATGCCTTGAATGAGGTGCTTTAAATCCTTCTTGCAACTGATTTAATAATTTAGAATCTCTTTTTAGAATATGATGATTAAATACTCCAAATTTCTTTCTATCCATAAGTTCTTTATCAATTCCATAATGATAATAAAGTCCTGCTTGTGCTCCCCAACATATATAAAGAGTTGATTTCACAGCTGTTTTCGACCATTCCATAATTTTTGTTAATTCATTCCAGTAAATAACATCCTCGAATTTCATTTGTTCTACAGGTGCACCTGTAATAATCAATCCATCGAATTTTTTTTCTTTAATTTCATCAAATGTAGAATAAAATCTTCCCAAATGTTCTGGATCTGTATTTTTACTTATATATGAAATTACATTAAAAAACGTAACTTTTATACTTTGTCCAGATGTTGCTAATTTTCTAAGTAATTGTAATTCTGTATCTTCTTTTAGTGGCATCAAATTTAATATTGCAACTTGTATTAAATTTTCGTAATTTTCTCCTTCTAATTCTTCTAAAATTTGTATTTTTTCTTCTCTTAAAATTTTGTTGGCAGGTAATCCCTGCTTTGTTATAATTGGCATTTTTATCACCATTTATTAAGTATACCCAAAATATATAATTATATATTTTTACCTAAATATTGTATCATTTGTTCCATAATAAATCAAGAGTTTTTAGGGGATTATTTCCATTTTTTACGAAAAGAGCCCTCCTAATTTAAGTGAGCTCTTTTATACATATTTTTTATAACTTATTCTTTAATTTCCTTTGCCAATTTTCGAATTGCTTTTGTCTCAATTCTAGATACATATGAACGGCTAATTCCCATCATACTTGCAATTTGATTTTGTGTCTTAGGCTTATTTCCATCTAAGCCAAATCTCAACTCTATAATCGTTTTTTCTCTAGCCTTCAGTATTTCCTTCATTTTTGCATACAATTTTTTTATTTTAAATTTCAAATCCACCTCTTCTTCTATACTCTTGTCATTATTTTCAAGTACTTCTTGTAAAGTAACTGTATTATCATCTTTATCTTTTCCAATAGGATCATCTAAATACACTTCTGCACTTAATTTTTTTGTTGCACGTAAATGCATTAAGATTTCATTATCTATGCATCTCGAAACATATGTAGCAAGTCTAACCCCCTTTGAAGCCTCAAAACTATTTATTCCTTTTATTAATCCAATCGTTCCAATTGATATTAAATCATCTTGTTCAACCTTTGTTGTAGAATATTTTTTGCAAATATGTGCCACTAATCTCAAATTTCTTTCTATTAAAATGTTTTTTGCTTCTTCATCCCCTTCTGCCATCCTAGCTAAACATTCTCTTTCCTCTCCTACTGTTAAAGGTTCTGGAAATAAACTATTATTAGAAATATATCCTACTAAAAATACTGCCGATTTTAAAAATTGTAAAAATCCAATTCCACCACTTATTGCTAGCAACATAAAGGCACCTCCACATTTTCTATATCTAAATTATATGTTTAGGAATTTGAAAAGTGCCTGACTATAAAATAACTTTTTCTGTGATATTTTTATTTTCCTTTGAATACAAATTGAAAAAAGAGGAGGAAAAAATTTTGAAATTCTTTAGTGATTTAATAAAAGGAATTTTAATTGGATCTGGTGCAATCCTTCCTGGAATAAGTAGTGGTGTATTCTGTGTTATTTTTGGAATTTATGATAAGTTAGTAGAAAATGTATTAGGAATTTTTAAACATTTTAAGAAAAGTATTTCTTATTTAGCACCAATTGCAATTGGTGGTGTAATTGGTGTCATATTATTTGGTAATATATTAAAAACATTGTTAAATCTTTATCCTACTCCAATGAAGTATTTGTTTATCGGATTAATTTTAGGAAGTATCCCTGTTTTAATCCAAAAAGTTAACTCAAATAGAGGTTTTCGATTACACTATTTTCTATTTACTTTCCTCGCATTTAGTATTGGAATACTTATGGTATTTTTAGAAAATTACTTATCATCACACATCATTATTAACTCTATCATTAGCAGTTACACTATATCACTAACATCAATTTTATTTTTAATAACCGCTGGTTTTTTTATGTCTATTGGAATTGTGGTTCCTGGAGTTAGTAGCACTGTAATTTTAATGTGTTTTGGAATCTATGATATTTATTTATCAGCAATATCTACTATGAATTTAATCATATTAATTCCTCTCGGATTTGGAGTACTAATAGGAAGTTTAATATTTTTAAAAACTATTAATTATCTTCTTAATAACTTTTACATGGAGACTTTTTATGCTATCATTGGTTTTTCTTTAGGTTCAGTATTGGTATTATATGAACCACTTCCTTTTAACTTAATAGGATTTTGTTCTATTGGCATTTTGATTGCAGGATTTTATATTGCTAATTTTTTTGAATCAAAAGAATGACAAAAGCCTTAAAATTGTTTTAACAACAACTTTAAGGCTTTTATTCTTATTTTTATTTTTTTCTTCTTAAAATCCATCCCTTTTCACATGTAATTGGAAGTTTCATTTTTATACTTTGTCCTGCTTTTCCTGGATTAACGTAATCTACATTCTCATCCGTTTCTGTATCCCACAATTCTTCAATCTTAAATACATAAGGTTCTAATTTATTCGGAATTAGAATTTCCATCGTATCCCCAACTTTTAATTTATTGCGAATTTCTATAATAGATTTATCATCAACTGTGTCTAATACTTTTCCTCCAAATTCATAATCAGGATTATATTGTTTTCCATCATATTCTTGAAAATCTTTATTATTTCTATCATTAAAATAAAATGTTGTAAGACCTCTTGTCTTTGTTTTTTCTAACTCTTTTAAATATTTACTAGCATCATAATTATTCGGATTATTTAAACAATCATCTATTGCACTTCTATAAGCACTTACAACACTTGCTAAATAATACTCTGTTTTTAATCTACCCTCTATTTTTAAACTATCAATCCCCATATTAATAATTTCCGGTAATTCATTTACCAAGCATAGATCTTTTGATGAAAAAATATAAGTACCTTTTTCATCATACTCCACAGGCATTAAATTTCCTGGTTTATTGTGTTCCTCAACATATACATTATATTCCCATCTACAACTTTGTGCACAATCACCTAAATTAGCACTTCTTGAAGCTAAAAAATCACTTAAAAAGCATCTTCCTGAATATCCAAAACAAATTGCACCATGAATAAATATTTCTACTTCTAAATCTTTTGCTTTATTATTCATAATTTCACGAATCTGTTCTTTATTCATTTCTCTTCCTAAAATTACTCTTTTAGCCCCATTTTTATGCCAAAAGTTTGCAGAATGATAACTGACAGTATTGGCCTGTGTACTAATATGAATATCAATATCTGGTGCATATTCTTTTAGAATATCAATTACTCCGCCATCTGATGCAATAATTCCATCTACCTTGATTTCATTCAACATTTTTGCTTGTTTTTTTATTTCTTCATAATATTCATCCCAAGCATATATATTAATAGCTGCATACACCTTTTTACCTATGCTATGTGCATATTCAATCGTTCTAGATAAATCGTCATCATTTACCTCTGCTCTACTTCTTAAAGATAAACTACCTGTTCCACAATACACTGCATCTGCTCCATAAAGAAATGCTGTCTTAGCCTTTTCAAAAGAACCTGCCGGAGCTAATAATTCTGGTTTTTTCATTTTATTCAATCCTTAATTTTATATATTTAGGTTTTCTGGTAACCTATAACCTTCTTTACCATTTTACATTATTTTCTATAATAAAGCAAATCAATCTTCCATTTTCTACAATTTTTTTGCTTAAGTTAATAATATAATGAATAATATTCCAATTTTTGGATAAAATAACGATAGCTTAGTATAAGGAGATATATCATGGGCAATTTCTGTACATATATTGATAAAATTAATAAAAGACTTTCTCGCCAACAAAAATACATATTATATTTTTTCATTTTTGCTTTTATTGGTTGGGTAGCCGAAACTCTTTATAGTTTTTACTATTTAGGCCATTTTACTAAAAGAGGATTTCTCTATGGTCCTATCTGTCCAATTTATGGGTTTGGAGCCATTATTTTAATCATATTTTTCCAGAAATACCATCATAAAAATTTTCAATTATTTTTTTATGCTATAATTATATTTTCTTTTTTTGAATATTTAGTAAGTTATAGCATGGAAGCTTTATTTTCAGCTAAATGGTGGGATTATACCAATGATTTTTTAAATCTAAATGGTAGAATTAGCATTTTCTATTCTATGATATGGGGAATTTTTGCCATTCTATTTGTTAATACTATTTACCCATATTTTAAGAAAAAATTAAACAAATTACTTTCTAAAATTCCTTACACAACGCAAATATTTTTTATTTATACCACTACTTCTTTATTTTTCATTGATACCATATTGTCATTTGCTAAAAATCTATAACTTTCAATAAATATAGACATCCTTTCGTAAATATGAAAAGATGTCTATTCTTCTTACAATAATTGTATTATTTTCTTGATTTTATTATTTTATATAAAATCACTCCAAATATTATTCCAAAGATAGGTATTAATAATATTGGTATGAAATAATTTTCTCCAGTTTGTGGTAATATTTGAGGTAATTGTATATCATCATCATCTTTGCCATCACTTGGCTTACTCTCAACCGGTTTATCCTCAACCGGTTTATCTTCAACTGGCTTATCCTCAACTGGTTTATTCTCAACTGGTTTATCTTCAACTGGCTTATCTTCAACTGGTTTGTCCTCAACCGGTTTATCCTCAACTGGTTTGTCTTCAACTGGCTTATCTTCAACCGGTTTGTCCTCAACTGGTTTGCCTTCAACTGGCTTATCTTCAACTGGCTTGTCCTCAACCGGTTTGTCTTCAACTGGAGCCTTTTCTTCTAATGTTATATCCATATAAGCTATTTCTAAATCGTCAAAAATTTTATCACCTTTTTGATAAGTAAATGTTTTTGTTGCTACAAAATTTCCACTTTCAATTTTCAATTCATATTGCTTTCCATATTCCAATCCATAAAAAACAATAACATTTCTACCTTTTTCACTATCATAGCCATAAATTGGCTGGGTTCCATTACCACTAATTTGTGCTTTATCTACCTTTATACTTTTTCCATTTATATAAGGAAATACTTGTAGTTCATATCTATCTTCGATTTTTACATCAGTATCTCTTTCTATTAAGTCTAATAAAGGTTTGTAATAATGATATGAAATTCCTAAATTTTTATAATTATATTTTCCGCTTAATAGCATTTAATGTACTAATACATTGCTCTAATCCGTCATTATAGAAAGTATCTTCTTCTCCAACTGTACCAAAATCTGGATTTTGAACTTCCGCTATAGATACTATTTTTATATTATGTTTTTTAGCTATTTCTACTTCTTGATCTAAATTTTCCATAATTGTTTCTTTAAAGTAATTCATAAATGCAATATGGTCATAATTATAGTTCATTAGTTCTTCCAACACTTCTTCTGACAATTTATCTAGCCATACTGGAAGAGCCATAGAATATTCTAATCCAAGACTATTAGCATAATCACAACATTTTTTAGTATTTTCCGTAAATGTCTTAAATAGTTCTATCTGTCCTTCTGTTTCCGAGCTTTGATATTCATCTGTTAAATAAAATTCAACATCTAAACTAACACCTTTTAGCTTATAGTCTAAAATTTTATTTAATTCATTTGCATCATTAATGACATCAATTACATTATTCATGTCACCTTCTGTTAGCCAATCTCTAGCTCCCTCTAATAAAAATACATCTAAGTTATATTGCTTTGCAAATTCCATAATTTCTTTTAATCTATCTATTTGAGCATCATTTGCAGGTCTTTGAATATATAATGTATTTACCTTTAAACATTCTACTTCATCTTTTAATTTAGATAGATTAAAGTCATCAATATCCCAGCAATATAGAGAAACAATATTACTATCCTCCAAAGGTTCTTGTGGAACAGGTTCAGTTTCTAGTAATTTTCCAAATTCTACCGCTAATTTTTCTCCAAAATACTCATTTCCTTTAATTGATAAGTGAACATTATCTTCAAGTACATTTTGATCTGCATTCCCATCATGATGAAGATCACCCATATTTCCTGTTCCTGTAATATACCCGTCTGTTCCTATTGTTATTTTTTCTCCATTTTCATTATATGTATCACCTGTTAACAAATCTATAAATGGTACTTTTTTCTGTAAAGCTTGCTCTCTTAATTCATCATTAATTTCTACTGCACCACTTGGAACACTAGCACTTGGATAATATACTCCAATTGTAATTAATTTTGCATTTGTATTATTTTTTATATAATCAATACACTTTTCAGACTCTTTCACTACTTGACTTGCATTATATCCGTGCCAAAAATCATTTGGCCCCGCTTCTAAAACTATTATATCTGGATTAAATTTCTCTACTAATCTTACTAATCTATCATAATATGCATAATTTTTACCATCGCAGTCAGCCAAATATCCTGTACCACCAACTCCATTATTAATACATTCTAAATTTAAAATATTTGATATAACATTTGGCCAAGAATAATATGTTGGTAAATCAGCTCCTCTGGTAATACTAGACCCTATAAACAAAGTCTGTGGATTGCTTACTCTTGTAATTGCCTTTATTTCATCATTTTCATAATATCTAACACCATTAAAAACGCAATCTGTTAATTCTACTCTTATTTTTCTTTCTTTCTTTTCACTAAAAGTTATCTTATACCATACACCTTTAAAATTATCAGTTGAACTTCCTGTTTCATCTAAAGTTTGCTCTATTCCTGCACGATCAACAATCTCATATCCATTTCCTTCATCTACTAATATTCTAAATGATGTACAAGTATTAACAAAAAATTCTTTACAATTTATTACAAATTCAACTCCATATAACTGTGGCCAATCATTTTCAGCTGAATATATATTATTACGGCCTAGAATTGAGTCTCTCCAAGAAAGTGGTTCAAGTATAGAATTATATGATTTATATATTGGATTAACAGTATCTTTGCCAATTCTCGGATTACACCATACTGTTGTTTTTTCTAAGTTATCTTCATCCTGCACCTTAGTAATTGTTGGTGGATTATTCATAATCTTTTCCTTATAGTCTAATAAATTATTATTTTCACCCTTTATACTTATCTCTCCACAAACATACCAATTTTCTGCTGTTTTTCCTTCACTTCCTAATAAATATGTTGGATTTTCGTCTTGATCATTTTCATATAATCCTATTGCTAATTTATAGTTTCCCGTATTTATATTATCAAACAAAACAGATACTTTTTCTGTTGTTAATATTCCTGGTTCCCAATTTTTAGGATTTATTCCTGTTTTATATTTTTTTATTAGTTTATTATTTTGATCTAAAAGTCCAATATATACACTACAATCCTCACATATTGGTGTAATTCCATCATTTTTAAAGGTAAAAGACATTTCTGTTGGAATATTCGTATTTATATTCTTATAATAAGATACTTCTTTTAATCTAAAATAATATCCCAATTTATTTGCTAATTGCTTACAATATTCTTCATTTCCATCTGCATACCAATCTTTATCTAACTCTATATATGATGGTTTTGCCATTTCCATAGCTTTTTCTAATTGGCTATTAAAATAATCTTTTCCACCTTTTTCTTCATACTTGCTATATTTACTAGCATATTCAAATACTAAAGGCACCTTTCCATAAGTTTTAGCACATGTCTCTAGACCATTTTCATATGTAATAATTCCATCTCTTCTTAAAGAAACTCCTTCATCAATTAATTCTTCATAAACAGTATCAAATTTGTCTTCTCCCCAAGGAATAACTAAAAGAGTATCTGGAAAAGCTTTTATATATGGATTAATATATTTTTCTTTTAAAAATTCAGGTTGTATCCTGTTTTTCCAACTGTAATCTTCATCTACATTCCCGTTTTCATCTAAAACATCTAATCCAAATAAATGTTGTTCTCCAAAGTTTCCATATGATCTAATATCAATAAAAGCAATATTTGGATTTCCATTATACTTCTTTCCTAATGCTTCTACAAATTTATTTAAATATGTTAAAAAAGTCTCATCTTCCCAATCTGGAATATATTGACCTATTTTAGATTTATTAAATTTAGCACCTGCATCAAAAACAAACTTTGGTGTTACATAAGGTTCATCTTCTGAAGACACATTTGCACACATAACACCAAAAGCAAATTTTTTATTATATTTTATGCAATCTTCAATTCCCTCATCTATTAAATTAAAGTCAAAAACTCCATCTTCTTTTTGCAATTCAGACCAATCATATCTTGTATAAATAACTTGAGATATATCTAACATATCTTGTGAAACCCAGTTAAAAAAGTGTTTATGCTCATCATCATAAGTTAATCTGCTAGCATAATATACAAATCCCTTACCAGGATTTAATAAAACATCATTATTATCTTGTATAGTATTTGTTACAATTTCATCTTCTTCATTTGTTACACCCATAATAACATTACTTGAAAACATCAATATAATGACTATTAATAATAATACTGTTATAATTTTATTACACACTTTTATTCTTCTCACCTTTTTCTTCTAATATTACCTTTATTTTACGACTTATATTTTATCATTTTTGTATTTTTATGTCAACGAGTTTATGTTTACTTTTTCCTTGCTATTGCCAGTCCATCCCCTACTTCCAAGATTTCAACTTCAAGTTCTGGATTATTCTGCAACTCTTGCAAAAATTCACGCAAATTTCTAACAGCTGTGCGTTGCTTATGCTTATTGTAATCACTCATAACATATCCTTTATATAAAACATTATCCGCAATAATCATTCCATCAGATTTTAACATACGTAATGCTTCTTTTAAGAAAAATGGATATTTTCCTTTTGCGGCATCAATAAACACAACATCATACTGTTCATTTAAAGTAGGTAAAATTTCTACTGCATCTCCATAAAAAATATTAATTTTATCTTCTACTTCTGCTCTTTTTATATTATCCCTTGCCTGTAATACTCTATCTTCTTCTCTTTCAATTGTATCTATTCTTCCTCCATTAGTTAAATATTTAGAAAAACAAATTGCAGAATATCCAACAGCTGTGCCTATTTCCAATATCTTAGAAGGTTCCTTTTCTTCTAATAATTTATCTATAACTTCCAAAGTATCGTCCATGATAATAGGAATTTTATCTTCCAATGCCTTTTGTTTAATTTTTTTAAGTTCTATTTCATTCATTTTCTTCTATCCTTTTCTTTTATTAGAAAATCCACGAAACTACAAGTCCCGCGGATTTTGATATATATCTTTTATTGTACACGTCTTGCTTCTCTTTCACGTGTTTTATTATCTAATATTTTCTTTCTTAAACGAATATTTTTAGGTGTTATCTCTACTAATTCATCATCTTGTATAAATTCAATTGCTTTCTCCAAAGATAATTGAATTGGTGGTACTAAACGAAGTGCTTCATCAGAACCAGATGCTCTTGTATTAGTTAAATGTTTCTCTTTACATACATTGATAGAAATATCTTCATTTCTTGAATTGATACCTACAATCATTCCTTCATATACTTCTACACCAGCACCAATAAATAGCTCTCCTCTTTCTTGTGCATTATATAATCCATACGTAATTGATGTTCCTTGTTCAAAAGCAACTAGCACTCCTCTTGTTCTTGCTTGAATCTCTCCTTTATATGGTTCATAGCAATCAAAAATGCTATTCATAACTCCTTCGCCTTTTGTATCTGTTAAGAATTCTGTTCTATAACCAATTAAGCCTCTTGCTGGAATTTTAAACTCTACTTTAGTATGGCCTGCTTCTGCTGGTTCCATATTTACCATTTCAGCTTTTCTTCTACCTAATTTTTCAATAACATTTCCAATACAATCATCTGGTACATTAACAACTAATCTTTCAATTGGTTCACATTTTACGCCATCAATTTCTTTAAAAATAACTTTTGGACGAGATACTAAAAGTTCAAATCCTTCTCTTCTCATAGTTTCAATTAATACTGATAAATGTAATTCTCCACGTCCACAAACTTCAAAGCTGTCTGCTGAATCTGTTTCTTTAACTCTTAAACTTACATTTCTTTCAAGTTCTTTAAATAATCTATCTCTAATATGTCTTGATGTAACAAATTGTCCTTCTTTTCCTGCAAAAGGTCCATTATTAACACTAAATGTCATAGATACTGTTGGTTCATCAATATCTACGAAATCTATTTTTTCAGGATTATTAGGATCACAAATTGTATCACCAATATTAATATCTGTAATTCCAGAAATACAAACAATATCACCTGCTGAAACTGATTCTACTTCTGTTCTTTTTAATCCCATATAAGTAAATAACTTTGCTATTTTTCCTTGTTCTGTTTTATCTTTTTTACATACAGCTACTGTCATACCAGAATTGATAGTTCCTCTTTCAATTCTACCAACAGCAATTCTTCCAAGATAATCATCATAATCAATGTTAGATACTAACATTTGCATTGTTCCATCTACATCACAAGCTGGAGGTTCAATATTTTTAATAATTGTATCAAAAATACAATTTACATTATCACTTTCATCTTCTAAATTCATTTTAGCAATTCCATTTTTAGCAGAAGCATATACAACTGGAAAATCTAATTGTTCATCATTTGCATTAAGCTCAATAAATAACTCTAAAACTTGATCAACAACTTTTAGAGGATTTGCTCCTGGTCTATCAATTTTATTAATAATAACAATTGGTTTTAAATTTAATGCTAATGATTTCTTTAATACTTCTCTTGTTTGAGGCATTGGTCCTTCAAATGCATCTACTAAAAGTAAAACTCCATCAACCATTTTTAAAACACGCTCTACTTCTCCTCCGAAATCAGCATGTCCTGGAGTATCTACAATATTAATTTTCACATCATTATACATAACTGATGTATTTTTAGAAAGTATTGTAATTCCTCTCTCTTTTTCTAAGTCATTAGAATCCATTACTCTTTCATTTACTTGTTCATTTTCTCTAAAAATATGACTTTGCTTTAATAAAGCATCTACTAATGTTGTTTTTCCGTGATCTACGTGTGCAATAATTGCTACATTTCTTATGTTCTTGTTATTCATTTTGGTTACTTCCCCTCTTATTTGTATTTTCTGTTTTACAAGGGAAAAATATAGTGGCTTTTACCTCACTATATTTCTTTACCATTTATAAAACATTTTCTCTTCAAAACTAATTCAATATTATATCTTAAATTTCTTTATTTGTCAACATAATGATGTTATCCATAATAATCTGTGTTGCCTCATCTATTTTTTCCTTATCTTGTCCTTTATACTTTGAAAAATCAATTGGTTCTCCAAAATTTATATTAACCTTTGTAAACGGTTTAAACGTTCCTTTAATCCCACATGGAATAACAGGTACCCCTGTTTTGATTGCCATATATACAGCTCCATTTTTTAATTGTACATTCTTCTCCATTCCTTTTCTAGTTCCCTCTGGAAAAATACCTAAAACTTGTCCTGACTTTAACATTTTAAGACACCTTTTCATTGCTTCTATATCCTGCATATTACGCTTTATTGGAATTATATCAAACACATGTAAAAACCAATTTAAAAATGGATGATAAAATAAATCCTCTTTTGCTACAAAACTAATCTTTCTTTTATTTACAATAACAACTCCTGCTGCATCTAAATAACTAACATGATTAGCACAAATAATATAGCTTCCTTCATCAGGCACTTTACCAGTTACTTTTACTCGATACACAATATAATAAAGTCCACTACATATTGCTTTTATTATTTTTCTCTCTATTCGATGCCATTTTGTATCTTCTCTTACTTTATAAACTTTTTCCTGCAGTGCTATTTCATTTTTTCTGTTTTGTATAATCTTTTGAACTTCAGCAACTACCTCTGATATCGTCATGTGTGTAGTATCAATAACAATTGCATCTTTTGCTACCTTTAGTGCACCTATCTCTTTATTCTTATCATTTTCATCTCTTTGTTTGATACTCTCCAAAATTTCAGAATAGCTCATATCAATGCCTTTTTCTTGGTTTTGCTTAAATCTTCTTTTAGCTCTTTCTTCCACATCTGCATCTAAATATATTTTCACATCTGCATTAGGAAATACATAAGTACCAATATCTCTTCCTTCCATGATGACATTTTTACCTTCTGCCATTTTCCTTTGCAAACCTGCCATTGCCAAACGTACTTCTTTAATACTAGAAACTTGTGATACAAGTTTTGTTACTTCTTTACTTCTAATTTTCTCAGTAACAACTTCTCCATTTAAAATAACTGACTGCTCACCTTTTTCATTACGCAATTCTATACGAATCATATTCAAAATTTCTTTAATCTTATCAATTTCATCTAAGTTAACACCTGCATCTATCATTGCAAGTGTCACACATCTATATGTTGCTCCAGTATCTATATTTACTAATTTCATTTTCTTAGACAATATTTCCGTAATTGTTCCCTTCCCAGTACCTGCTGGTCCATCAATCGCTACAATAAAAGACATTTTTTATTCTCCTTGTTTTCTTATTTTTTCTCTTCTGGAACATAAATACCTTTTGCTAATACAGAAACTTCTTGCACATTCATTGCTGTTAAACGTTCTATTTCCTTTTTTACTTTTTGTTTATATTCCCTTAAAACCTCAACAATATTATATCCAAATACAACATAAACTTCCATATAAATATTAGTTCCACCTATGGAATTTTCTGCACGGGTCTTAGATACTCTATGAATTCCTTGTATTTTCTTAGCAACTGTTTCTGCAATCTGCCTAAAAACTGTATCTGAAATTGTGAAATTACCTAAATAGCTAAATGTTGGTCTTATAATAGACTTTTCTGCAATATATGGCTGACTACCTCTTCCATTAAATTTAAAAATTTGAAGAGGATCTAAAATAAATCCTGAAAAATCTTTTTTAATTTCAAAAGTAGGTACTGGTATAACATGCTTTCCCTCTGTTGTTCTAATTCTTTTTGCAGTTTCCATTTCTGTTTCAGTTGCTACTTCACTAATATATACTGTTTTTTCTGGTTTAGGTAATCCTAAATTTTCTGCAATTTTTTCCACCATATCATCAGATGTTCCTAAAATCATAATTGCTTCTGGACTATATTGCTTTATTGCTTTCTTCATTTTCTTTCTATCTTCTGCATCTAAAAATATAGCTCTTTTTACAGTTTCAACTTTTGTGGGAGCCTTTTTAGCAGATTCACCAGCTATTACATTATTTTCATATATTAAAAGTCCATCATCAATAATGTAATTTACATTATTTTCGCTTGCTACCATTTGTGCTCGATAACTCTTCCCAGTTCCTGACGGTCCTACAAAAGCTATCACTCTAATCTTACTCATATTTTTCACTCTCCAATAGTATTATTTTTCTACCTATTTGGTACAAATGGAGCTATCCTTCCTACAAAATCACCAAAGTTCTGTGATTGTAAAATAACTTTTCCTGGTCCTACTAATTTTGTTAAAAATAGTCCTTCTCCCCCTAAAAAGATATTTCCTAATCCTTTTATAGTTTCTATTTCATAAGATACTGTTGATTCAAAAGCAACGACATTTCCCGTATCCACTTTTAAAACTTCTCCTGGTGCCAAAACTTTTTCAATTGGATCACCATCAACTTCTAAAAATAGCATTCCTCTTCCTACTGCTTTCTGTAAAATAAATCCTTCTCCTCCAAATAAGCCTGCTCCAAATCTTTTAGTAAATGTAATACTCAATTCTACCCCTGGTTCAGCACATAAAAAAGAACCCTTCTGTACATTAAGTCCTCCTGGAAGTTGAGAAATATCTACTGGTTTAATATTTCCTGGAACTGTAGTTGCAAAAGCAATCATAGCATTATCTCTTCTTGCCGTATAAGTTGCCATAAACATTGATTCTCCTGCAAAAGCTCTTCCTAAACTTTTCATTAATCCACCCTTTGCATTAGTTTGCATTTCTATTCCTTCTGTTTGATATGACATTCCTCCCGACTGTGTATACATAGACTCCCCATTATTTAATAATACTTCTACTACTGGTACTGTTTGACCTAGAATTCTATATTGCATCTGTATTTCCTCCTCTTATTTTTGTTTTATCATAATTCTTTTCATAAAATATGTCAAGAAGTATATATTCAATTACAGTATAAAAAAAGAACCAAAATCATTAAACTTTATTCTAACAATTTTGGTCCTTATATAAATTCAAAATCTTTAATCTATTTAATTGATGCTTCTTTAATATTTACATTCCTAACATGATCAATTTTATCCCAACTAGTATCACGTTTAAACAAACATTTAAAATTAATTACTAACCATGATGCTAAAAATAGTGGATAGCAAATTAATCCTTTTAACATACATTTTATTGGCTTTTTGTCTAATTTCATAATTAGAAGAGCCGTAAATATTGGGAAAAAGAAAGTCGGTATAAAATACCTCAAACAGTTTACAACTAAATCTAAAGCTGTCATTCCATTTCCTATAAATATAATAAAGTTAATTCCTAATAATATTAATGTTAAAACAAACATAGGAAGTGTTCCAATTAAATACAATAAGCCATCAAAATTCATTAATGTTTTATGTTCTTTAATTGCCGTTGCTAATGGTTTTGTATATTCTTCTAAACATTGGATATGTCCCACAGTCCACCTAGTTCTTTGCTTCCACGATTGTTTGAATCCTACTGGTTGTTCATCATATACAATAGCATCTGTTGCCCAGCCCAGCTTTTTACCTTTTATAATTCTTTTTAAAGAAAACTCAATATCTTCTGTTAACGTATTTGTATTCCATCCATCAGGTTTTATAACATCAAATTTTACCATAAAACCTGTCCCATTAATTAAAGGTGATAATCCCACATTATACCTAGCTAAATGATAAAAACGATTCATTGTCCAATAAAAAATAGCATATCCGGCAGAAACCCAGCTGTCTGTTGGATTTTTAATATCTCTATATCCTTGTACCACCTCTTCACCTTGGCACAATTTCTTGTTCATTGCTTTTAAAAAGTTTTCATCTACAATATTATCTGCATCAAAGATACAAAAAGCATCATAGTCAACATTCTCTTCTATTTTTTTATCTAAAAACCATTTTAAAGCATGACCCTTCGTTTTATTTTCTTCATCAAATCTTTTATAGATAATTGCTCCTTCTCTTTCAGCAATTTCTGCTGTTTTGTCAGTACAATTATCTGCTATTACAAAAATATCAAAATACTCTTTTGGATACCTTTGTTCTCTTAAGCTTCTTACTAATGGTCCAATAACGCTTTCTTCATTATGTGCTGGTATAATAGCCATAAAGCGGTTTACTTTTTCCTCCAAAATTGGTTTTTCTTTTAATTTTACTAATGAACATATACTAATAATAAATTGATAAATCCAAAATATTGTAATAATCCATACAAGTGCTTGTTGCACCATATATACATATTCCATTTATTTCTCCTTCTTCTCTTATATATATTATGCTCTTAGTCTCCTGTTATATTACCGATTTTATAAAAAATCACCTTTACCATTATACTATTATTTTACATTTTTTGCAACTTTTGGAAATGATATTCATAAAAGATTAATAATTTCATAAAAAGTTGAGATTATCAGTACATATCTGCATGATAATCTCAACTTCTTAAAAACTTTAATTTTCTTCTGTCTTTCCTGCTTCTAAGTCTTTCATTGTAAGATTAATTCTTCCTTGATTGTCTATCTCATATACTTTTACAGTTACCTCATCACCAACTGTTAAAACATCTTCTACCTTTTCTACTCTTTTACTTGATATTTTAGAAATATGAAGTAGTCCTTCTCTTCCTCCACCAATATCAACAAATGCTCCAAATGACATAATTCTAGTTACAATACCATCATAAATACCATTCACTTCAATTTCTCTTGCAATGCTCTCAATCATTTTCATTGCTTTTTGTGCTCTTTCTAAATCATCACTATATACGCACACACTTCCATCTTCTTCAATGTCAATTTTTACACCTGTTTCATCAATAATTTTATTAATCATTTTTCCACCAGGTCCAATAACATCTTTTATTTTATCTATACTTATTCTAGAAGTAAGAATTCTTGGTGCATATTTAGAAACTTCTTTACGAGGTTCTGTAATAACTGGTAGCATTATTTCATCTAATATATAATCTCTAGCTACTTTTGTTCTTGCAAAAGCTTCTTCAATAATATCATAAGTTAATCCATCAATCTTTATATCTACTTGGATTGCTGTAATACCATCTTTAGTACCACCAACTTTGAAATCCATATCACCGAAGAAATCTTCTATTCCTTGAATATCTGTTAGCATAATATATCTGTTTGGATCATTTTTATCTGTTACTAAACCTGTTGAAATTCCAGCAACTGGTTTACGAATTGGCACACCTGCAGCCATAAGAGCAAGTGTACTTCCACAAATACTTGCTTGTGATGTTGATCCATTTGAAGATAAAACTTCTGATACAACTCTCATTGCATAAGGAAATTCCTCCTCTGTTGGAAGTACTGGAACTAATGCCTTTTCTGCTAAAGCTCCATGTCCAATTTCTCTTCTTCCTGGGCCTCTTGAAGGTCTTGCTTCTCCCACACTATATGATGGGAAATTATATTGATGCATATATCTTTTTGCATCTTCCTCATCAATTCCATCAAGCATTTGCTCTTCACTTTTCATTCCTAATGTTACAACAGACATAACTTGAGTTTGTCCTCTTGTAAATATAGCACTTCCGTGAACTCTAGGTAATACATCTATTTCACATGAAAGTGGACGAATTTCATCTATTTTTCTTCCATCTGGACGCTTGTGTTCTTCTAATATCATTTCTCTTACACAAGCCTTTTCTAAATCATGAACACTATCTGCAATGTCAGATTTTCTTTCTTCTATCGCTTCTTCCCCGTATTTTTCAGCTACATAAGCAGTAATATCTTCTGTAATTTTTTCTATATTAACATCTCTAACTTCTTTATCAGTAGCTTGTACATCTTGATACATTCTATCTTTAAAGTTTGTTACAATCTCTTGATAAAACTCTGGATCTACCGCAAAAGATTTATACTCAAATTTTGGTTTTCCTATTTCTGCTTGAATATCAGAAATAAAATGACAAATATTTTTAATTTCTACATGTGCTTTTTTTATAGCCTCTAACATAGTTTCATTTGGTATTTCATCTGCACCTGCTTCAATCATTGTAATTTTATCTAATGTTCCTGCAACTGTTGCTGTTAATTTACTTTTTTCTCTTTGAGCCGTAGTTGGGTTAATAACAATTTCTCCATCTACCCATCCTACTGCTACTGCTGCTGTTGGTCCTCCAAATGGAATATCTGAAATAGCTAAAGCTGCTGCTGAACCAATCATAGCACAAACTTCTGGGCTATTATCTTGTTCAACAGAAAGAACTGTAGCTACAACACATACATCATTTCTAAAATCTTTTGGAAATAATGGACGAAGTGGTCTATCAATTGCTCTTGAAGTTAAGATAGCTTTATCTGATGGCTTTCCTTCTCTTTTAGTAAAACCTCCTGGGATTTTTCCTACAGCATATAATTTTTCCTCATAATCCACTGAAAGTGGGAAAAAATCTACACCTTCTTTTGGCTCTTTAGCAGCTGTAACATTTACCATAACTACTGTATCACCATATTTTACAACAACACTTCCATTGGCAAGTCCTGCTACTTTTCCTGTTTCAATTGTTAACTCTCTACCTGCTAATTGTGTACTATAACTTTTAAACATATTTTCCTCCTTGAAAATTGGACGTTTTAGCCTACGCCAAACGTCCAATGTAAGTCTTTATTTTCTTAATCCTAATTTGTCAACGATATCTTTATATCTTTGTTCATCTTTTCTTGATAAATAGTTCAATAAATTTCTTCTTGAACCTACCATTTTTAACAAACCTCTTCTTGAATGGTTATCTTTTTGATGAACTCTAAGATGTTCTGTTAATTCATTAATTCTTTCTGTTAGAAGAGCTATTTGAACTTCTGGTGAACCAGTATCCTTTTCATCTCTTCTATAAGTTTCAATGATTTCTTGTTTTCTTTCTTTTGTCATAATATTAAGCACCTCCTATAAATTTTATTTGCCTTAAACTGAGCTTAAAGTGGTGTTTTTATCCTTTAGCTAAGTATAAGGTCATCTTTTTAACTTTGCTAATTATATCATAGTTATTTTAGAAAAGCAAGATATTTCAATAATATCTTATTTCCACTCTGGAAGATATTGATAAATATTACATAAGCCAGATATATTAAATATTAATTGAATCACAAGTATAATAATAGCAAATGTAATAAATACTATCTTTAATTTCTTATTTTTAATCTTAAATCCAAATGCAAACAATAATATTTCTGCAAATAAGAAATGTAATCCATAAATTGTTCCTTCATATAATCCAAATTTAATACTTCCATGTAATTCCATATTATAAATAAATAAAGCAAGTGCACCTGCTAGTTGTTTATCCTTTATATTCTTTACGACATTATAAATAATGCAAATAAAAAATAAAATAGTTGTAATAAACACAATTGGATTAGCTCCTAATTCAAATCTAACAAAATCTAATCCATTTTCCTGTCCATGTACCTGATTAATAAAAAACAATGGTGACGCTAATAAATTATAAAATAACATTTGTACATAAGTTAATCCACTCTGATCTTTTGAATACATTACAGCATCTCCAAAACTTAAACTAAAAAAGTTTTGAAATAAAATATCCCTATAAGGAAGTAAAAATGCAACTGCTATAATTCCAAATGCACATCCAAAGCCAACTTTAAAAATGTCCTTTTTATTTTTTAATAAGAAAATTGCCATTAACCCAAACGCTAGACTATTTGTTGTACACATACCTGTAACAAGAATTCCTAAAATAATAGATGGAATTAACTTTTGTTTATCCAAATAGTAATAACTTATTATTAATAGTGTACCACTAATAATAAAGGTTTCAATTAATAACGTACTCAGAACTGTTACAGTTGCTATCTCATACATTGTTAATAGCAAAAAACACCAGCGATTTCTCAGTTTATACTGTTCTCTTAAAATTTTATATAAATATATAACTCCAATTGCATTAATTACAATTTGTACAATAACAACATGAAAATAATGATCACTTGGTCCACTATTTTCATTCTGAAATAAATTATTATCAATTGATGTAACAATTCCTCCAAATACTCTCATCAATGGATGTTTTACTATTGTTGCTATTGTATCTTCATAAGGTAAATTATCCGTATATGCATTTCTTGAGTATAATATATCATCATAAGATAAAATTGTATCCCATCTAAATTCTAATTCACTACTATATAAATTAGTTTGTGTTGTAATAACATACGCTATTATAATAAGAATACTTACTATTAATATTGCGTAAATAGCTATATACATCGCATCTCTTACTTTTTGTTTATTTTCATTTACATATTTTTTCAATAAGTTTAATCGTTTTTCCATATTATTCCTTTACCAACATCACATTTTATCATCAACATTATACCAATATTCTTATCAATGTCAACTGTATTTTATCTTTACTCATATACTAATTTCTTTTATAAAATTATGTTAGAAAAAATTCGTCAAGTGAAAAGTTAAATGCAATTCTGTAAAGTAAATGCAATTTGTACGATTAACTGCATGTTGAAAAGCAAT
>CANRMM010000008.1 GCA_947631745.1 uncultured Clostridia bacterium | reverse complement strand
AGCCTTGATGATCAGCTTTTTGAGTTTTCTCGTGTCGATCTGCAATTCGCAGACCTTTCCTTTCTGTTGGTATCGGCATCAAAAACCGCCGTAAAAACATCATCGTCCCTTGCCCGTGGAACGGGCACAGGCATGAAATAGCCGTAGATCATCGTCTGTTCTCCCTTGTTTTTTCTCTCTGTTTCTGTTTTCGAGGTTTGCTCCTGAGTTTCTGAGCCTGCTGCTGCATCTTCTCACGGGTGAACTCACCACGCTTCGGTGTCTTGCACTGGTCCTTGCCGACATACTCCGAAAATGCCCTCTTGAAATCCTCTGTCTTAGCAGCGGAAAAGAAAACATGATAGGTAGGCGGCGAGGTGCTTTTATCTCTTTTTAGAGCAAAATCCACATCGTATTTTCGTGCGGTTTTCAGGAAATCCCCGATATTTCGGTCTGAAACCTCAATGCTGTCGAGCTTTGACGGCGACTTAGCCTGCAACTGCTTATAGGTCATTCGCCCTTTTTTCTCTGCCTTGCCCGACATAAACTCCTGCAATGCCGATTTCAGCACATCAGCGGTCATTTTCTCCGCCTTGATTGAAATGTCAATGGTTTTCTTCGCACCGTTCTCATAGTCGGACGGCATTACGCATCACCGCCTTCGTCTGCGGTCGGCATCTCAAAAGTTGAAAATGCTTCACTCTGGAGCCAACGGGTAATGTCACGCTGGACACTCATCACCTTGTCATAGTCGGGCGAGTGATACAGCAGATTTTCCTTGTTGGTCACATCTGTGCCAACGATACAGTATTCATCTTCCGAATGCTCCTCATCGACACCGACAGGACGCACTTCGACGCTGACCGCAATCAGGTTATCGTAGTTGACGAGATCGCCCTCCGGTGTCAGAATAGACTTAGCCATGATCTTCACCTTCCTTTCAAAAAAGCTCATTTGCCGTCTTTCAAGCAGCTACGTCCGGTTTCTTCTCCCCTTCCATAGCCACCACCTCCTCTCAGGAACGTTCAGTCATCATAACCGCCAAAATCTCTCTTGACAGCATACTCAGCCCATCGTCCCTCAGCATTTTCCTTGAAACGCTTGCCGTTGGCTTCGTTGAACAGAGTGCTGATAAGATAACTCTCATAGTTCCGCACATTGTCTGTACGCTTCATCTGCTCAATAGCATTTTCAAGAACGTTTATATCAACCTTTAGCATAGCGGACTTGACAACTTCCCTGGGGAAGTCCTGTCCGCAGATACGCTCCGTTTTCTTTCGGGAACATATCCGCCGAACGATCATCTGAACGATCTCCTCAGCTTCTTCCTCATCACCGAGCCATTCTGCAAAGTAGGAAAAGTCGATGTTGTTTTTCACTACTTCGGTATAAATCTCTTTTTCGCAGATATATCCGTCAATCCGTCCGTCTGTCTGTTTTTCATCATTTTCAACAGCTTTTCCGCTAACGGAGTGGGACTGATTGATAGATACTTGATCACTCAGTATTTGATTTTTCTTTATTATCTTCTTAGTATTTATTTGTCCCTGATTTTCTACCTCTTGAATTTCTACTGGTAGAATTTCAAGAGGTAGATTTTCTATGCCTTGTTTTTCTGCTCCTTGCGGAGCTTTTTTTATGGAGTTTACTTCGGCAGCGGATGTTTCTTCGTCCTCATCGTATGTATCATCATCGTCCCGGTCTGCATCAGGCGAATCCTTTTCTGAATACTCATAGAAGTCATAGACATACTCTATACGACCGCTCTTCGTTTCATTCGGCATCAGCTTAGTCACAGTGAGGTAACCCCAATGCTTCAGTTCGTCCAATGCTGCCTTGATCGCTGTTTCTTTCTCTTTGCAGATAGCTGTCAGACCTGAGATAGAGTAATCCCAATTCTCCGGCAAAGAAAGAACCTTACTCAGAAGCCCGATTGCTTTCAGACTGAGGTTAGTTGACCGCAGATGATAGTTGCTCATTACTGTATAGTTTGCATTTTTATTGACACGGCACACCGATGATGGCATTGTTTTGACCTTTTTTATTTTTTTAGCAGACATATCCATTTTCCTCCTGTTTTCAGCTTAAGCGAGCTTCATTTGTGTGATCCTGACCTTATTGACCATATAGGTCTTACCGCTGCGTCGGAGGTAGCCTGCATTGTAAAGTTCGTTCAGAGCGTTCCTGATAGTTTTCAGAGAATCATTCTCAAAGAACGGACAAAGCTCCTCTGCGGTATGATAGTCCGTATCGGGAAAATTGAGCATTCTCAGCAGTATAGCTGTTGCTTCGCAGGACAGCTTATCATCGCTGATCGTGATGATCTGGCATTCAGACATAAAAAACCTCCTATTTTTCATTTCGCTTAATTAAAACAGCAGACATGATATAATGTAATAAAGTGATACATCAGCAAAATAATGTGCAGCTATGATTATCAAGCCTGATATTTATGGTGATTCTGGGATTCATAAGTTTTGACAATAAAAAATGCCCCCCATTGCTGAGGAGCGTTATCTCTGTATTCGGTTTTCAGGCATAAAAATAGCGGATAACGCTCCAATTATATGGAACATCGTCCGCCAAATGATTGATTTTTTGATTTGATTTTAGAGGTCAAAAGCACAAATCCGCTTTATCTGTAACAATAGATTATCATTTTCTTGTGTTGCAAATACACGAGACATTTCCTATCCTTTGTGCCAATTTCTTCTACAAAAATCGGCATTTTTCGCAGGAAACTAAATTTATTTCGTGTGTCTACCGTAGGTCTACCAAGTCAAGTTATCGGCTTTTGTCTACCACAAATCTACCGAAAGTCTACCAAAAAACATGGTTTTTTATGATTCTTGAAAGCTGCTGTAATTCGGTGTTTTTCAATTTTTGATACTCAAAAAGCTCGAAAAATCGGGCACAAAAGGGAACAAAAGACCACAAAAGAAATTAAAACGCTTCACCGATTTAAAAACTTAAAATCCCTCGGAGTAAAATCCGTACCGGTTCAAGTCCGGTCAGCGGCACCATTTATTTTATCAATCCAAGCAGTTATAATAATTGTTTGGATTTTTTGTTTTTAAGAAAATATAATAAAAATAAAGTGAGTAAAAGGGGATATACAGTAGAAATTTTAAAATTATAAAAAAGTAGAAAAAGCCCAATGTTTCAAATGATTAAAATAAAAATCGTATACTCTTATAAATTATAAGAGTATACGATTTTTATTTTTCTTTTTTATTATCTAGCTTTATATTAGCTAAAGGTGCATTTTTTGCGATTTTTCTTAATGTCTCATCAGATAAATGAGTATATATTTCAGTAGTAGATGTACTTTCGTGACCTAATATTTCTTTTAGTGCTAATACGTCAGCACCACCGTATTGATACATTAAAGTAGCTGCTGTATGTCTTAATTTATGAGTAGAGAACCCCATATTATCTAATTGTGCTGAATGAAGTGCATTTTCTACGATTTGTTGAACACGTCTTTTGCTTATTCTTTTATGTCTTTTACTTAGAAATAATGCTTTTTCATTATGACATTGTTCTGAGTCATCTCTTACTGATAAATAATTCATTATGGATTCTATACAAGCGTTATTTAGATATACTATGCGTTGTTTTCTACCTTTTCCCGTTATCGTCATTTGTTCATATTTGAAATTTATATCAGAAACATCTAAATTTACTAATTCACTTAATCTTAAACCGCAATTTAGGAATAATGCAAGAATACAATAATCACGTTCAGGATATGACGTATTTATATTTTTTAATAAATCCATACTTTGTTCTAAGGTTAGATATTTAGGAAGCGGTTTGCTCAATGTTGGAAGCTCTAATTGTTCCATAGGATTATGTGCAATTATTTTTTTTTGATTGCATAAATATTTAAAGAAGCTCTTTAATGTAGAAACTTTTCGGCTTCTGGCACGGTCGTGATTTTCTCTTTCTTCTGATAGATAATACAGAAATTCATATATATTTTGTAGCTTTATAGATTCTAATAATTCTATTTCAAATTTATCTATAGGAATATCTGCAAGATTTTCTATATCTGAATAGTTTTTATCTTTCATGAATAATATATACTTTAAAAATAATCTTATATCACCATAGTATTCTTCGATTGTTCTTGGTGATAGGGATTTTGTAACAGATATATATAATATATAGTCATTTAAGAAATCTGGACATTTAGTTTTATCAATTTTCATAAAATAGCCCATCCAACTACACCAAACTGACATTTGGTGTAGTTGGACATATTCCTCCCTTCTATTATTTATTACAAAAATTTGTAATAAGGCTTTCAGCACATTTCATTCCATCTACAGCTGCAGACATTATTCCTCCTGCATACCCTGCTCCTTCACCACACGGGTAAAGTCCATTCACAGAAACTGATTCACAATTTTCATTTCTTAAAATTCTAATTGGAGATGAACTTCTACTTTCGACGCCAGTGATAACAGCACTCTCATCACCAAAACCTGAAATTTTTTCAGCAATCATAGGAATACCATACTTTAATGTATCAACAATATAATTCGGCAAATATTCGTGTGGCAATGCATATTTAATACCTAACTTATAAGTTGATTTTATAGATTTATTAAAATCATTTTTTTGTCCATATAAAAAAGAACCTAAAGTGCAAGCAGGTGCAGAATAATTACTTCCTCCTGCAATGTATGCTTTTTCTTCAATGTTTTGTTGAAACCACATACCAGCCAAAGGATGATTACTTTCAAGCATTTTAGAAGAAACTCCAACCAATAATGCACTATTAGCGTTATTACCATCTCTTTTGTGAAAACTCATACCATTTACAACGAGACGTTTTTTTTCAGATGAAGCTGCTACAACTTCCCCACCTGGACACATACAAAATGTATATAAATCAAAACCTGTTGGCATATGAACAGCAATTTTATAATCAGCTGCACCTAAGTTTGGATGATTTGCAAATTTACCATACATGCTTTCATTTATTTTAGATTGTAAATGCTCAATACGTACTCCTACTGCAAAATTTTTTTGTTGTAATTCAATGTTTCTATTATATAATAAATTGAATATATCCCTACAACTATGTCCTGTAGCAAGAATACAGCTATCTGTTTCTATCGTTTTTAACTTATCATTTTTCTCATAAATGATAGATGTCATTTTATTGTTTTTTGTGTTAAAATCGCAAAACTTTGCATTAAAAATAATTTCCCCACCATATTTTATAATTTCCATTCTAATATTTTTTACAACATCAACAAGAATATCTGTACCTATATGAGGTTTTGCTAAATATAATATTTCTGATGGTGCCCCACACTCAACAAAAGTTTTTAAAATAAATTGTATTCTTTGATTTTTAATCCCCGTTGTTAATTTTCCATCAGAAAATGTTCCTGCTCCACCTTCTCCAAATTGTACATTAGAACGTTCGTTTAGTTCTCCTGTTTTAATAAAGTGAAGAATATCTTTTTGTCTTTGCTCAACACAAGTTCCTTGTTCCAAAATAATAGGTTTTAAACCTGATTTAGCTAATACCAAAGCTGCAAACATACCAGCTGGTCCAAATCCAACAACAACAGGACGTTTTTTTACTTCAGTAATTTTAAAAAAATTATATTTATATTCTTCATATAAAGAAACAGATGGAATGTTTTTTCTTAATATCTCTTTTTCCTTTTTTTGTGATAATAAAACAGATAAAGAAACATTAAAACAGATTGCATTCTTTTTTCTTGCGTCAACTGATTTTTTTAAAAAATGCCAAGAAATAATTTTAGATGCAGAAATATTCAGTTTTTTTGATATTTTCTGTTTTATAATTTGTTCTGTATAATCAAGAGGTAAATTTATATTATTTAACTTAATCATAATTTATATTTTCTCCATTTCAATGCTGCCTTTCTCCCTACATAAAAACCAGATGCCCATGCCCAATTTAAATTAAATCCGCCACAAGCTCCATGTAAGTCAAGTGCTTCTCCAGTAACATAAAAATTAGGAATTTTCTTTAGCTCTAAATCAGAATTGATTTCTTCTAAAGGAACGCCACCATTAGTAACTTGTGAATTACTCCATTCACTAAGAGAACGCACAGGAAAACGCCAGTCTTTTATAATATCAGCTATATTATATAAATCTTTTTTAGATAACATATATGTCATCTTTATTGATTTTAAACTAATGTTACATTTTTTTAAAATCTGAAAAGTCATCTTTTTTTGAAAAATACCTGTTAAAAAATCTTCTAATAGCCAATTGTTTCTTTTAGTATATATATCAGATATCATTTGATATACTTCATTTAAACTTGCGTTTGGCATTAAATCTATTGATATAAATAAATCATTTCTATTATTACAATATGCAGCTAAATTAAAGACACAAACACCAGAAAGTGAATCAGATGTAAACTGCACCTCTCCTAATTCAGAAGCAATCAAATTTTCATTTAAATCAAATAATGATACATTAGCATGTATACGGATACCTTTCAAGTTGTTTACTAAATTTGAATCAGTTTTTATTGGACATAGAGCAGGATAACATCTTAAAATTTTAATTCCTAAATTTTTTAATATCGAAAAGGCTGAGCCATCGGTTCCTAAAGCAGGTGCTGAATAACCACCAATCGAAAATATAACTATATCAGAATTATATATTATATTTTCAGATGATTTTAGTATAAACTTATTTTTTTTCAAATATATTTCTGTAATTTCACAATTACAATAAACATCTACTCCGCAAGACTGAGCAGATAGTCTAAGAGTATCTAATACAGAAGAAGCGTGATTACTATTAGGATATAGTCTGTTATCCTCTTCTCTACAAATAAGTCCAAAAGAACGAAAGTACTCTTTAGTATCAGGAAAATTAAAAAAGACTTGAGGGACAATATTAGTAATGGTCCCTCCATAGTGACAAATATCTCTACTATTATTTCCTAAATTACAACGACCATTTCCAGTTGATAAAATTTTTCTTCCTACACGGTCATTTTTTTCAAATATAGAAACAATACAAGAAGAATCACTATTTTTTTTAGCTTCTATTGCAGCAATCAGACCAGATGCTCCACCGCCAATTACTGCAATATTAATTTTTTTTTCTTTCATAAATCTATATTTTAATTTTTTACACTATGCATTGGAGCAGGTATCCTACCACCACGTTCAATAAATCTTGCAGATGATTTTCTACTTACAGGCATAACAGGTGCGCTTCCAAATAAGCCACCATATTCGAGCATATCTCCTTCTTTCATGCCTATAGCTGGAATAACTCTTACAGCAGTAGTTTTATTATTTACCATGCCTATAGCCATTTCGTCAGCAATTATTGCTGATATTGTAGTAGGTTCTACATCTCCAGGAATAGCAATCATATCTAATCCTACAGAACAAACAGATGTCATAGCTTCTAATTTTGTGAGTGTTAATGTTCCATCTATTGCGGCTGCAATCATACCAGCATCTTCAGATACAGGTATAAATGCACCAGATAGTCCTCCTACATTGGAAGAAGCCATTACACCACCTTTTTTTACTGCATCATTGAGCATTGCAAGTGCAGCAGTTGTGCCGTGAGTACCACATATTTCAAGACCCATAGACTCTAATATATGAGCTACACTATCACCTACTGCTGGAGTTGGAGCAAGAGAAAGATCTACAATACCAAATTCAACACCTAACATTTCAGAAGCTCTTGCACCTACCAATTGTCCCATTCTTGTAATTTTAAATGCGGTTTTCTTTATAATATCAGCAAGTATATTTAGAGAGACATCTGGATACTTAGAAATTGTTGAACGTACAACACCAGGGCCTGATACACCTACATTTATTACACAGTCAGATTCACCTACACCATGAAAAGCACCCGCCATAAAAGGATTATCTTCAGGAGCATTACAAAATACTACAAGTTTAGAAGGACCGACACACTCACGGTCAGATGTTCTCTTAGCTGATTCTAAAATAATTTCTCCCATAAGTTTAACAGCATCCATGTTTATGCCGCTCTTAGTAGAGCCAACATTAACAGAAGAACACAATCTTGTTGTTATATCTAATGCTTCTGGAATAGATTTAATTAATGCTAAATCTCCAGCACTAAATCCTTTATGTACTAATGCAGAATATCCACCTATGAAGTTAACCCCACAAGTTTCTGCTGCACGTTGTAAAGCCTTTGCAAATTTTACAGGGTTATCATTAGGGCATGCAGCTGCTAACATTGCAATTGGTGTAACAGAAATTCTTTTATTTATAATAGGAATGCCATATTCCTTTTCAATTTTTTCTCCGGTTTCTACTAATTTAGAAGCCTTTGTTGTAATCTTACGATAAATTTTTTCACAAGCTCTATCAATGTCAGGGTCAATGCAATCTAATAGAGAAATTCCCATAGTAATGGTTCTTATATCCAAGCATTCATCTTGAATCATGCGAATGGTTTCTAATATATCACCAGCATTAAACATTGTACTATTCATTGTATATTCTCCTGCTCTTTTCATATTCTATGCATAGCATTGAAAATATCTTCATGCATAGTATGTATAGACAGTCCAAGTTCTTTTCCTAATTCGGTTAAACTATCACTTAATTTTGCAAAATCAGATTCTAATTCAGAAATATCTACCATCATAATCATTGCAAACATATCTTGCAATACACTTTGTGTAACTTCTAAAACATTTGCCTTATAAGAAGAACAAACTCCACTTACTTTATGTAAAATACCAACATTATCTTTACCAATAACGGTAATAACAGCTCTCATATACAATAAATCTCCTTTTATTATTTAATTACTTTTTGAGCAGGTTCTTTAATCTATTCATTGCCTCAATAGTATTATCACGGTCACCGAATGCAGTTAATCTAAACCATCCCTCACCGTTTTTACCAAAGCCTTCTCCAGGAGTTCCTACAACAGCAATATTTTCAAGGACATAATCAAAGAATTCCCAGCTAGACATATTATTAGGACACTTAAGCCATATATATGGGGAATTTACACCGCCTGTATATTGAATATTTAACTCATCCATTGTCTTACCAATAATAGAAGCATTTTCCTGATAATAAGAAATATTTTTGTGTATCTGTTTTAAACCTGTTTCAGTAAATACTGCTGCTGCTGCACACTGTACAGGATAAGAAACGCCATTAAATTTACTTCCCTGTCTACGATTCCAAATTTGACTGATGCTAACTTCTGTTCCATTTGATGCTATAACCTTTAAATCATTAGGGACTATAGTATAACCACAGCGCATACCTGTAAATCCAGCTGTTTTAGAAAGAGAGCACATTTCAATAGCACACTCCTTAGCTCCATCTATTTCAAATATACTATGTGGTATTCCTTCTTCAGTAATGAAAGCTTCATAAGCAGCGTCAAAAATTATAATTGCATTATTTTCTTTTGCATATTTTATCCATATAGTTAATTGCTCTTTTGTATAAACAGAACCAGTTGGATTATTAGGGGAACACAAATAAATAAGGTCAGCATGAACAGAGAAATCCGGCATAGCAGCAAAACCATTTTCTTCATTAGAGTCTGCATAGATAACCTTTCTGCCATTCATTTTATTAGAATCAACATAAACAGGATAAGCTGGGTCTGTAATAAGTACAATATTATCATTACCGAAAATATCTACAATATTACCGCAGTCGCTTTTAGCGCCATCATTTACATGAATTTCATCTAAACTTAAAGATACATTATAGTTCTTATAATAATCAGCAATGGCTTGCTTTAAAAAGTCATAACCTGTACCACTATCTTCGTATCCTTTAAAGGTTTCTTTAACGCCCATTTCATCTGCACCTTTTTTCATTGCTTCCACACAAACAGGAGCAATAGGAAGAGTAACGTCCCCGATACCCATTCTAATCAGAGGAGCATTAGGATTTTTTTCTAAAAAAGCATTTACTTTTTTAGCTATATTTATAAAAAGATAATTTTTTTCTAATTTTAAAAAGTTTTCATTGATTGTAGGCATTGAAAACACTCCTTTAATTTTTAAATTATTTTTTATATCTGTTACAATCATAACTCAGGAATTTCTATTTTTCCTTCAAAAATATAAGTCGCAGGACCAAACATGGTAACAGAACCATCAGAATGATATGTAATTTCTAAGTCACCGCCACGTAAATGAACTAATATTTTTTCGTCATATTTACAATATTCATTCAAAACAGCAGCTACAACTGTAGCACATGCACCTGTACCACATGCAAATGTTTCACCACTACCTCTTTCCCATACACGCATTTGTAGTGTGTGTTCATCTATTACTTTTACGAATTCTGTATTTATACGATTAGGGAAAAGATTATGATTTTCAAAACAAGGGCCTATTTCTTCAAGATTTAGTGAATCTACATCAGGAAGAAATACGACAGCATGTGGATTGCCCATTGAAACACATGTTGTAAAGTATGTATTTTGTTTTACTTTAATAGGTTGAGAAATAAACCTATTTAAATCAGATGATACAGGAATTTCTCTTGGAGTTAGAATAGCTTTACCCATATCAACGCTTACACATTTAACCTTATTATTTTCATTCAGGAATAATGTTAAATGTTTTATACCAGAATTAGTTTCAAGTGTGATTTCGGTTTTATCTGTCATTCCCATATCATATACATATTTTCCTATGCAACGAGTAGCATTGCCACACATCATTGCCTCAGAACCATCTGCGTTAAAAATTCTCATTTTAAAGTCAGCAATTTCAGAAGGCATAATTAAAACGAGCCCATCAGAACCAACACCAAATCTTACATTACTCATAAAGATTGATAATTTTTCAGGGTCATCAACTGTTTCATTGAAACAATTTATATAAATATAATCGTTTCCTATACCGTGCATTTTAGAAAAAGTCAACATATCTTACACTTCCAATCTATGAAATATCACCCTTCTATTATACATAATAAATCTCAATAAATCAAGCTATAATAAAAAATTTTTTATTATCATATAAAAAATAATTGCTTTTTTGATAATTATAACAATTATATTTAAAAATCAGTAGTTTAATTATTATAAAATATTAAACTACTGATTTATTTAAATATTTATTATTTTTTAGAGTAGCAAGCATTTTCACCTAAAATATCAGATATTCTTAATAATCTGTTATACTTTGCTACTCGTTCACTACGACAAGGAGCACCAGTTTTTATTTGTCCTGTCTGCATTGCAACAGCTAAATCAGCAATGGTAGTATCTTCTGTTTCGCCTGAACGATGTGAAATAATTGCACCATATCCGGCATTTTGAGCTGTTTTTATTGTCTTGATTGTTTCTGAAACTGTTCCAATCTGATTTAATTTTATAAGAATTGAATTACCACAATGTTCAGTGATTCCTTTTTTAAGTCTTTCAGTATTTGTTACAAATAAATCATCACCTACTAATTGAATTCTATTTCCGAGTTCTGAAGTGAGTTTATTCCATCCAGACCAGTCATCTTCATCCAGACCATCTTCTATTGACGCAATCGGATATTTATCGCAGAGACCTTTCCAATATTCAATCAACTGTTCTGAAGTGTATTTCTTACCACTCTTCGGTAAACAATAACCTGTTTCATCCTTCCATTCACTTGCAGCAGCGTCCAAGGCGAGAACAAAATCATCTTTAAGTTTGTATCCTGCCTGCTCAATGGCTGAAAGTATTAAACAAATAGCATCTACATCATTTGATAAATCAGGAGCAAATCCTCCCTCATCACCTACTGATGTAGAAAGTCCTTTTTGTTTTAAAAGCTTAGCAAGTGTATGATATACTTCAGAGCATTGTCTTAAACCTTCAGAGAAAGATGAAGCACCTACAGGCATAATCATAAATTCCTGTATATCAACTGTATTATTTGAATGTGCACCACCATTTAAAATATTCATCATTGGAACAGGCATAGTATTAGCACATGCACCACCTAAAAATCTGAATAATGATAATCCATGTACTTTAGCAGCAGCTTTTACAGATGCAATTGAAACAGCAAGTATTGCATTTGCACCAAGATTAGATTTATCTTGTGTATTATCTAATTTTATCATATCGTTATCTATGCCATATATATCAAGAATATCATGACCTTTCAATAAATCAGAAATTCTGGTATTGATATTTTCTACAGCCTTCAAAACACCTTTTCCACAATATCTTTTATCATCTGAGTCACGTAGTTCCAACGCTTCATGTATGCCTGTAGATGCTCCACTTGGTGCAATTCCACGTCCAATCATTCCATTTTCTAAAATGACCTCAGCTTCTACTGTAGGATTACCTCTTGAATCTAAAATTTCACGACCAATTACATTTTTAATTTTCATAATATATTTTATATCCTTTCTAATCTAATATAAATATAAAAAAACCCTGCAATTATGATTTCTCATTTTGCAGAGTTTTATACATAAAAAAATAATATTAAATTTTTTGAGATTGTAATAGTTCTTCCCTTGCACTTTTCAGCATTAAATCACTTGGATTATCGCCACTCATGATTCGTGCAATTTCATTTACACGTTCTTCAAATGATAATAAAGTAACATTAGTAGCTGTTCTGTTATTTTCATTTACTTTTTTCTCAATGAGCAGGTGGTGATCAGCCATTACAGCAATCTGTGAAAGGTGAGTTATACATATAACTTGACTGGTTCTGGAAACTTCTTGTAGTTTTAGTCCTATTTTTTGAGCTGCTCGTCCGCTGACGCCTGTATCAATTTCATCAAAAATCATTGTAGGTATATTATCTTGATTAGCAATTACACATTTCAATGCAAGCATAATTCTTGATAATTCTCCTCCAGAGGCTACTTTTGATAATGGTTTTAATGATTCTCCTTTATTAGCAGAAATAAATATTTCCATAGAGTCCATACCATTTATAGTGAGTTTAGTTGATTCTTGTTTCACTTTGATAATAGTATCCTGCATATTTAGAAATTGTAACTGTTCCATTATGGCTTTTTCAAATCTGTATATTGCATCTTTTCTTTTTTGTGAAAGCATTTTAGCTTTTACAGATACTTCATTAAGCAAATTTTTTTTTCTATGTTTTAAATCATCAATTTCTTTATCATAATATGAAGAAGAATCTATGAGTTTCTGAGTTTCTTTAATTTGTTGTATTAAAGTATCGCAAGGGCATAGATATTTTTTAGAAATACCTTGCAAAAGTGCTAATCTATCTTTTAAACTTTGTATATATACAGTATCAATATCTGTTTTAATTGTAATTTCAGTAATCATTTCTGAAATATCAATAATTTCTAATTTGATTTTTTGCAACCTTTTAAATATGCTTATAAAATCATCATTTTCGTACTCATTTAGAATTTTCCCGGCTTTGTCAAGATTTGATATTATCCCCTCCTGCTCATTATTTAAAATAAAATTAACTTCATCTATTGATGATAACATATTTTCTTTTTTCTGCAATTTAAATAGTTCTTCTTCTATTGTCGTTTCTTCCCCTTCTTTTAAATCAAGAGCTTCCATTTCATTTAAAAGATTTTGCATTGGAATTACTTTTTGATTAATTTCTTGTTTTTTATTTTGCAGTTTACTAAGTTTTCTTGAAACTAACTGTAATTCTTTAAAGCTTTTATGATAATCATTTAAAAAAGATTCACATCCCCCAAAATTGTCAATTAAATTTATATGATTTTCCGATGATAATAGAACTTGATTATCATGTTGTCCATGTATTGCAACGAGAAGGCTACCTATTTCTTTTAATGTTGCAATAGTAGTAGTTCTGTTATTTATACGTGCTACACTTCCACCATCTGAAGATATTTCTCTTGTAAGCATCAATTCATTGTCAGAGCATAAAAAACCCATAGATTCAAGTATTTCCACAACTTTAGATGGTATATCACAAAATAATGCAGAAATGATTGCTTTTTTGCATCCTGTGCGAACAAGTTCTTTACTAACTCTGTAACCTAAAATTGCACTAACACCATGAATTAAAATAGATTTTCCTGCTCCTGTTTCTCCAGTAAATATATTAAAATTAGAAGAAAAAGGTATAAAAGCACGTTCGATAACAGCAAGATTTTCAATATACAATTCTTTTAGCATTATAGTATTCCTCCATCCTCTTGATATTTTTTTACAAAATCTATGGCTTGTGTCTCTGTATGCATTAAAACAAAAATAGTATCATCTCCTGCAATAGTTCCTACAATATTTTTATTATGTATTCCATCCAATGAAGCACAAGTAGCTTGTGCCATACCAGATTGACAATGAATTACAACCATATAACCAGCGCAGTCTATATTAAGGATAGCTTCATGTAAAATGTTTTCAGACATATTAGGTTTAGAAGGAATAATATATTTGACTCCACCATTTTCAATATGTTGTTTTATTATTTTTAATTCCCGTATATCTCTTGAAAGTGTAGCTTGTGTTACAATAAATCCTTTTTGTTCTAAAAGATATTGTAAATCTCTCTGTGTAGAAATATCATATTCCTCAATTAAATCCTTAATTATCTGTTGACGCTCTTTTTTCAATTTTGATACACGCCCTTCTATCTATATTCTTTTTAAAGGTTGAATAAGCTTATTGCTTAAAGAATCAAAAAAGGTATTACCGCTTAAATCAATTAAATTCAGTTCATAAGGCGAACGGTATACTTCTAAAATATAATTTTCTTTAAACATGATAGGAGCTTCCCCGTCGGCACAAATATAACTGTCGTTTATATGGCGAGTCTTTAGAACTACACGTAATTTAGTTTCTGGAGAAAATAATATTGGTCTTGCAAAATATACATGAGGACAAATCAAGGAAAGTTCAATACAAGGAAATTCAGGCTCTATTATCGGGCCACCAGCTGAAAGTGCATAAGCAGTAGAACCAGTTGGAGTGCTAAATATTACGCCATCAGAGCGATATGAGCCTAATAATACATCATTTCTATAAACTTCAAAATCAAATACTCTTGAAAACTGACGATTTACAGTTATATCGTTTAATGCAGTACAATGATAAATAATATTTCCATGGGAATCAATTAAATCTCCACAAATCATCATACGTTTTGAAATACGATAATCTCCACTTTTAAGCCGTGAAAGTTCATTCAATTGTTCAGACTCTATAGATGCCATAAACCCAAGGGTTCCAGTATTTATACCAAGCAGAGAGATGTTTTTGCCAATTGCATATTTAGCACACCTTAAAATCGTACCATCTCCCCCAATTGCAATTGCAAAATCAGCTTCATTTGTAGCTTGAGAAATTGGTTGAAATGATATATATGGTTTTTCATCAAAATACTTTTTTAAATTACAATCTATTATTGATTTTATTTGATATTGATGTAGTTGTTTACATACATTTTGAGTACAAGACAAGGCTTTTTCTTTTTGTATATTAGGAATAACAACTGCTTTCATTATCATGAACTCCTTTAATAATTAAGAATCCGAAAAGGCTCTTTCTACAATTTCATAAAAGTTAAAAATTTTACTTTGCAATACATTTGATTTTTTAATTAAAGAAACATACTCAATATTTCCACTGCCTCCACGAATAGGAGAAACAATTAATTCTTCTAAGGAGAATCCGGCTTTATGAAATTCAGATTCGATATTTTTTAAAACATTTATATGGACTTTTTTAGATTTAACAATTCCATTCTTACCTATATTCTCTTTTCCAGCTTCAAATTGAGGTTTTATTAAAATAACAGCATAACCATTATCTTTTAAAAATCTGAAGATGTCTTTTAATATTAAATGTAAAGCTATGAAAGAAACATCTACTGTTATGAAATCTATAACATCGGTAATATTTTCATATGGCAATGTTCTTATATCTGTTTTTTCTAAATTTATTACACGATTATCATTTTTTAATTTTTCTGATAATTGAGAATGTCCTACATCAACAGCATACACTTTTTTAGCACCATTTTGCAACATACAATCTGTAAATCCACCTGTAGATGCCCCTATATCCATACAAATAAAATCTTTTAATATAATTGTAGAGTGACAAATCATTTTTTCCAGTTTTAATCCGCCTCTTCCAACATATTTCAATTGATTTCCTTGTATAATGATATTATCTTCATCTTCAAATTCTTTAGAAGGTTTACTACAAATTTTATCATTTACAATTACTTGTTCTTTAACAATCAATTCTTTTGCTCTTTGTCTGCTGGAAACAAGATTTTTTTTAACCATCAGAGTATCTAAACGCATTTTATCTGTCCTCTTCTCTTAAAGTTTTGTTCTATTTTTTCAAACATTTTAGATTCTGAAAGTCCCATATGTTCAAGCTGAGCAGGAATTGAGGCTTGCGATATAAAGCTTTTAGGTGCTACTCGCTGATAATTTCCATGGTAATTATTTTGAATAAGAATATCTCCTAAAATTTGAGATATTCCACCATAATAATACGATTCTTCAAAGAAAATGATATTATCATATGACTTACAAATTTCTATTATCATATTTGACAAGGGAAAAATACATGTTAATTTTAATATATCATAGTTCATATTATTTTTTTTGGCCTTTATATACGAATTATATAGATTTTCATAAATTCTTCCATATGTTATGACTAATGTATCTGTTTTATTTCCTGATATATGAGTGTAGTCTGTATTTAAATTTGTTTTATCAAATGTTGCGTTTTCTCTTCCACGTGGATATCTTACGCACACAAGTTCTTTATCCTGATACATAGCTTTTTTCATACATAACTTCAGTTCATCGTAACATGATGGAGAATAAATTTTAGTATTTGGAATTGATGTTAAAAATGATACATCAAACATACCATGGTGAGTTTCACCATCTTCTCCTACTACGCCTGCTCTGTCAATAGCTATTACTAAATGAATATTTGGTATTGATACATCATGTAATAATTGGTCATATGCACGTTGAAGAAATGATGAATACACAGCAAAAACAGGAAGTTTCCCTTGAGAAGATAATGCTGCTGCAAATGTTACAGCATGTTGTTCAGCTATCCCCACATCATAATATCTATCTGGAAATGTTCTTGAGAAATAATGTAGTCCCGTTCCATGTTCCATGGCAGCAGTGACAGCACAAATGGAATTATCTTTTTGAGCCATATCAACTAACTCTTTTCCAAAAACATCAGAATATGTATCGCTTCCTGATATTTCAGGATTTCCGGTTTCTATGTTAAATTTTGATATTCCATGGAATTCACCAGGATTTTTTTCTGAAGGAAGATAACCTTTGCCCTTAGTAGTTTTTATATGAATAAAAACAGGGCGTCTATATGTCTTTGCAGCTAGTAAAACCTCTTCTAATTCCTCTATATTATGACCATCTACAGGACCAAGATATATAAATCCTAAGTATTCAAACATTGTGATTGAATGAAACATAGTGTCTCTTAAAGCATCTTTTGAAGATTTGAGAATCTTAACAGCATGTTTCCCTATAACAGGCGTATTGTTTAATTTTTTTTCTACTGCTTTTTTTGTTTTTACGTAGCTTTCAGTACTTCTGAGGATAGAAAGGTATTTTGCAAGAGAGCCAACGTTTTTTGAAATTGACATAGTATTATCGTTTAATATTACTATGATATTATTATTAGTTTTTCCTGCATTGTTTAATCCCTCATATGCAAGACCTCCGGTCATGGCTCCATCACCTATTATTGCTATGGTATGATGTTCATCTCCTTGTAAGCGCATAGCTTCAGCAACTCCATTTGCTACTGATATAGCAGTACTGCTATGTCCGCTAATAAAAATATCATGTTCAGATTCTTTTGGTTTTGGGAAACCGGAAATTCCATTTTCCTTTCTTAAACTTGAAAATTTATTGTATCTTCCAGTTAAAATTTTATGTGTATAGCATTGATGCCCTACATCCCATATAAATTTATCCTTTGGAGATTCAAAAATTCTATGCAATGCTACTGTTAATTCAACTGTGCCTAAATTAGAAGCAAGATGACCGCCATTTTTAGATACTGTATCAATTAATGTGGTTCTTATTTCTTTGCACAAGTCTTGACATTGTTCAAATGTTAGTTTTTTTACATCATTCGGAAGATTTAATGTAGAAAGATAACGCATTGCAGTATTATTTTTTTCATTTATATTATCCATTTTATTTTGTACATATGTATCTGCTATACATTGTACATTTCACTCCTTATTTTTTTCGTGTCAATAATTCTTTTGTCAAATCTATTAAGAAAGAATTATTAGGTAACTCTTGTAATATTTTAAGTGCATTTTCTGTTGTTTGTTTTGCTTGTTTTTTTGCTTCTTCTATACCAAGTATTGTGACAAATGTAGTTTTGTTTTCTTCTTTATCACTTCCTATAGGCTTACCTAATATCTCCTGAGAACTTGTGACATCTAAAATATCGTCAATAATCTGAAAAGCCAGACCTAAATTTATTCCATATTCATATGCTTTTTCTATGATATGAGCAGGAGCGTCAGCAATAATACATCCTAATGCACACGAAGAGGCAATTAAAGCTCCTGTTTTTTTATTATACATTGCTTTCAAGTCATCAATTGTTATGTCATTTTTTGATTCATTTTCTATATCAATAACTTGACCACCAATCATTCCTTCATAACCTGTAGCATGTGTAAGTAATTTTAAAATATTAATTTTTATATCATTTGATAAATTATTATCATTTAATATTACTTGGAAAGCATGTACTGATAATGCGTCACCTGCTAAAATAGCTATAGCTTCATTAAAAGCCTTATGGCATGAAAGCTTTCCTCTTCTATAGTCATCATTATCCATAGCAGGTAAATCATCATGTATCAAAGAAAATGTATGTATCATTTCCATTGCACAAGCAGTTGTAAGTGCTTTTTCCAATCTCCCGCCACACATTTTGCAGAATTCTATTATTAAAACAGGTCTCATTCTTTTGCCACCTGCTTCAATAGAATAATTCATTGCATCTAAAACTGTCTTTTGTTTAGTTGTAGTTTTTGTATTTAATATGAGTTCTTTTAGTTTTGTTTCTATATTTTGAATGTCTTTTTTCATAATAATATTATTAGCATCTAACATCTTTATTTTCCTTTCTTATTATGGTATATTAAAATAATTTTTCACCTGATTTTAATGCAGCATATATAGCAGCACCACAAGCATTATCACATGAATATACAGGTTCAGCAAAAAAAGCTTCATATTTATTTTTTAAATTTGTACTAATCCATTTATTAGACATAACGCCGCCAGCAAATATTATAGGTAAGTTCCCGTGTAATGATATAGCATATGAGACCATTTCAGATATTGTATTTTCAATATAAGATAAGCAAAACTTAGCAACATCTTCTTTTGAAAAATCTGTATTCAACATATGCTTACATTTGTTTTCTAATCCGGAAATACAGCAGTTTCCATTTCTTACAATTGGTTTTGTTTTAAAAGTTTTATTGCTGTTCTCTGATAATTTTTCTAATTCTCTTCCACATGGAAATTGAAGTCCCATTGCTAAACCTATCCGGTCAATTGCTTGTCCTGCTTTTAAGTCCATAGATGTTCCTATTTGATTTATAGTAATTATATCTTTGTTATCTGGTGAACATAGGAGGCAATCTGTAGTTCCTCCACTTACATGAAAGGCTATAAATTTATTATTTAATAAACATAATTTATTTGCTGAGTAAAGAGCAGCCAAAATATGATTTACTTGGTGGGATGTTTTAAAAACAGGTATATTCATTACTGTTCCAATAATGTCAGCAGTATTTTCACCACATATAAAACATGGCATATATGAATCTTCCTGATTTCTTGGTTTTATAGTAACACCTATTCCATTTAGTTTGTTATATTCTGCTTTTGAAAATAATTTTTCAAATACAATACCCAATTGTTTTGTATGATGAAAGACTGCTTCACTTTGGCGTAGTCCAGCTTCTCCATTTTTTACAGGGAGTAGTTTTTTTTCTTGAATCATATTTTTAATATTATCAAAATTATTAGAAAACAATGAGCAGGATGTTGTATAATTACTCGTATCAATTCCTAAATAAACTCCCATTTTATTTATGCCTCACTAGTGTTTATAGTATTATTTCTTGAATATTCACCTAAGACACCGTTTATAAAAGAAACATCTTCCTGGCATCCATAGTCTTGTGCTAACTGGATTGCTTCTGATATAGCTACATTCAAAGGAATATTTTCTTCAAAGAGTATTTCATAGAATGCTAATTGCAATATAGTTATATGTAGTTTAGGTATTCTATTAATTGCTCTTTTTTTGCTATATTTTTCTAATATTGAATTTAATTTTTCTTTGTTTGATATTGTACCTTCGACAAGATTTTTTACATCCTGATTTATTGTAATAGATTGTACATCTTCAGCAAGAGAATATAATTCCTCTGGTGAGTCTTCTCTGAATTGTGTTTCAAATAATATTAAAAATGCACATTCTCTAATTTCATGTCTTTTCATATTATAATTACCTCCAGTAATAAAAATAAGATATAAAAGAAGTTGCCATCAAAATATGATGGCAACAACTTTTTATGAAAATATATAAGGTATATTTTAAAGTTGCTGCGAATCTATTTTAATGAGACCCTTCACTTTATATTATACCAAAAAAAAATGAATTACACAACTATTTTACTTCAAAAATTCGAATATTTTCTGCTTGAATTGTAACTTCACCTAAAATGGCTTCTTTTATTGCAGCAGCCTGACCAGCATCTAGTCCTTCTGTCTGTACAACAACCTTGGCATTTTCGCCATCTAAGTACACAATGCAATCTTTATATCCTTGAGATTTTATTAAATTTTCAATAGTGCTTTCACTTTCTATCAATTTTGATGTTTCTACAGCAGCTATTGCATCAGTTACAAGTTCATCTTCTGTTCTATCTCCACCGCCCATAATAGATTGCATCATAGCTACGCTTTCATCTCTGCTTGCTGTTCTCTCTAATCTGGCTTGTGCAAAATAATCATCAGATGATGTCATGTTTTCAAGTTCTTTGTCAATATCAATATTATTTTTATTATCTTGTTTAACATTTGATTCTTTTGTAGTATCTTTTGCATTAGTGTTATTGTTTTCATTTTTTTTATCATTATCTTTATCTTTATTTTTTTCTTCAGATGCAGCAGCATTTACAAATTCAGTATCCCCATAAGATACAACATTATTAAGTTGATTTGTATCTACGGTGTCTATTTCTTTTTTCGATATAGCATAGTTGACATAAACAGCAACTGCAAGCATTAGTGTTAAGCAAGATAATATTATCTGTTTTTTTCCGATAATTAAAGATGGCTTTTTCATATAGGGTAATCCTCTCTTTCTTATTTTTATTTTAACTTGGCAACATATATTTTATCTGTTTTAATATTTAATAATGCCGCTACAGCTTTATATACTTTTTCTTTTACTACATTGCTATTGCCTCCTTCACATACAATTACAACACCATTGATTTCGGGGTTGTATATTGATTCTATAATAGGTATTTCATTATTTTCTTTTTTTACTATTACATATTTTTGTTCTACCTCCTGCTTTTCGTTCCATGTTGATTCATCTTTATTCTTTGCATATGAATATTGTGATGTACCATTTGTAGTAACACAAACTTGACATTCACCAACTCCATCAATAGAAGATAATATTTTTTCTAATTTATTGTTTAAGTTATCACAATACTTTGCTATATCTTCATCATCTGATATGGTTGAAAGTGATTTTTCATTTGAGTTGGATACATTGTTTTCTTTTTTCGGTAGAAATGATGATATCAGTATAAATCCCATACCTAATATTCCTAAAATTATTATTAGTTTTACTCCTTTATCACTTTGAAGCCATTGCTTTATTTTTTCAATTTGTTCTTTCTGCAATGATTTCCACTTCCTCTCCAAAATATGTTGATATTATTTGCTTTGCCGTTTCAGGTTGACTGCAACGTATTTTGATATTACTAATGTTTATGCTGTTATCTTCTTTTATATACATATTAATATCAATCATTTCTACTGATATATTGTTTTTTTGTAATTTTTTAAGTATAGCATCTTTGATATTTTCATATGTTATATTTAAAACTTTTTCTTCTGTATTAGATGTTAATTCGCTATTCATATTATTATAAGAGAATTTTTCCCAATCAGGAGTTATATCTTTTAAATTTTTCATGGCAGGTATTAGAACAGATAATAATAGTATACTTGCCATTAAAAGTTTTAATTGATTGTTAAGTTTAACGTTTGGGCATAAGTTGCTTAATATTCCAAGTATTATACTTATTGCACAAACTGATAATATTATTTGTTTTATTTGTTCCAAACTTGTTAGCTCCTTATCATGCTATTGTATTATTATTGGTGATTATTAAAATTAATGTTGTTGATACTAAAAACATTATTAAAAAGCATATTAAGATTGCGAATGCAATTGAAAGAATTTGTTGTATTCCTTTTAAGAAGTTTGCAAGATAATCTACTGAAAATAATTCTGCAATTGCAGATGCGGCTGAAATTGAAATTCTGTATAGAATAATTTCTATTATAATAGGAATAAATATAACAGCTATTAGTAATATTCCTATTATTCCAGTCATACTTTTAAGTATTTTTATACTTCCCAATATTGTTGAATGTGCGTCTGATACAGCACCTCCTATTACAGGTATAAAGTTAGATATTATGTATTTTGTTGTTTTTGTTGTAAATGTATCTGTTGTATTGCTTACAATACTTTGAATGGAGGTTATTCCTATAAATATTGACATTATAAGCCCAAGAATCCATGTAGTGATTTTTTTTGTAAAGTTAAGAATTCCTTTTAGAGAAATTGTAGGATTTAAAGAATCAGTGATTGTTATAGAAAAACTCATATTTAATATTGGTAAAAGCATATGTTCTAAAACTTGAATTACTATACTAGTGAGAGCAAACATCCCTGTTTGATAACCTATTGCTGTTCCAGTATTTCCACTAACTATTAGTACACTTGCAAACACGGGAGTAAACATTGTCATAAAGTCTGAACATTGTCCTAATGTATCTTTTATGTTTTGAAAAATTGTACATAGTGGACTAGTGAATGATAGAATAGCTGCTAATATGCTTATAGTTTCAAATATTTGTCCTTTGTTTTCATTATATCCAAGTGAATTTATTATGGAACTTACAATAGTTATAACTAATAGCAATGAAAATAATTTAAAAGGAGATGATATTTTACTTGATATTGTTTCTAATAATATTTTGCACATAGAAGAAAAGTTTAAATTTTTAATACTTTCGGGATTTCCAACATCTATATTATATTTTTCAAGGATTGATTTTGCTTCATTTTGAACTGTATTTGTAATATTATCTAATCCGCTTGCTTTTATCAATTGGTCTGGCAAATTATTTGAAATGTCATTTTCGTCTTCATTAGTTTCATTAGTGCTGTTACTGATATTTATATTATTACTATTAATAGCATTAACAGTAAGAGCAGGCATTGGCATTAATGATACTATTAGTATTAATAATATAAAGTAAATGAAAAATTTTATTTTTGGTTTCAATTTAATACTCCTATTATGACTTTTAATAACGCTTCTAACATTGGTAATGTTAGAAATAATAATGTTATACGTCCCCATAAAGTAATTATTGAGGCTAATGTAGCTTCGCCGCTATCTTTGCATAAATCAGATGCAATTCCAACTATATAGCATATGCCTATTGCTTTCCATAGAGTCTCTAAATATTTATAATCCAAAGTAGTATATGTAAAGAGTATATTTATTGTATCTGCTATTGGAGTAAAATATGATAAAAGTGACAACACAATCATTGTACATATACCAATGGAACAAAATAAAGCATGTTCTCTACAATATTGCTTTAATAATGTTGCAAGTACAGCACCTATTATGCACAATGCAGCAGCAGTTCCTGTTTCTTCTATCATAATCCGAATACCATTTTTACTTTTTCAAATAGAGAACCAATTTCATCAATAATTAACATTAAAACAACAATAAGGCCTGCCAGAGTTGTCATCATTGCTTGTTCTTCTCTTTCAGCTCTTTTCAACACAAGATTTAATACTGCAACAATAATCCCTGTACCTGCGATTTTAAAAATTAAATCGATTTCCATTTTATTTTCCTTCCTTTATATTTTATATTAAAAGAAGATTTTTTTATCTTTTAATTATAGATTTTAACAAAGTAGAATTGCTGTTGCAAACCCTATTAACAAACCTATTTTTTGATATAATCTTCCCTTTTCTTTATATTCCTCTCCTGCCATTTTATATAATGATTCTAATTGTATCTGTGATTGATTTAATATAAATTTTTGTGAGTTTAAATCACTATTTCCTAATTTATCTCCTAATACTTTTAGAATTTCTACTGATTCTGTAGGAAGGTAATTATCTGCTTTTATGCTTTTCTTCCAGGCTACTGAAAATGATTCACTATTTGACATTAAATTTTGTGTTTGTTTTAAAAAATTAAATTTATTATACTCGTCCATATTATAAAGAATTTCTAATAATCTTTGAATAGTTCCTCCATTACACTCCATAATAATTTGTAATGTCTGCATCATATTTGATAATTTTTTTAAAACTACGCTTTTTTGTTTTAGTTTATTAGAATATAAGAATCCAGACAAACTTCCACATAAAATTATAAGAATTAAACCTAAAACTTTTAATATCATACATTAACCTGTTTTATTGAAATTATTTCACCTTGTTTTTCTTTAGTTCCAAGTAAAGCAATATTTTTAAATACTCCTGCATCTATTAATTGTTTAATAGCTTTACGTTTATATACATCTTCTATAGATAATGCGTGAGCAGTAGCAATTATGCAAACCCCACAACCATGTATTTTTAACAATGCATCAACATCATCTTCAGTTCCTATTTCATCACAAACTATTATTTGTGGAGACATTACACGTAATGCTATAAGAGAACCTTTTGACCTTATAAACCCATCATATACATCTGTATGAATGCCAATATCATTTTGTGGAATTCCATTTAATACTCCTGCTATTTCATTTCGTGAATCTATAAGAGATATTTTATAAGTTTGTCCTAATATTCTGCATAGATCACGAATTATAGTTGTTTTTCCTGAGCTTACAGGGCCTATAACAAGCAATCCTGACAGTGAGCAAGAGAAAATTTTTGAATATAAATAACTTGCACAGTTTTTAACTTGTCTTGCTATTCTAAAATTAAGACCACTAATATCACATATTCGGATATGTTTTTCATCAGAATATATTGCAGTTCCACAAATTCCAACACGATTTCCACCTTTTATTGTTATGTATCCTTCTTCAATTTCATTTGCATATTTATAAATAGAATACTCACAAATTGATTGAAATGTTTCTTCTATTTCTTTTTTATCAATATATAATATATCTTCTTCATTATAATAATTTGTCAGCATACCATTAATTTTTAAAAACTTTTCTCCCGATGAAAGCCCTATGGATAGCGGTCTTTTTATTCTGAATCGTATTTCTTGTATTTCATTATAATTTACAAAAGGAATTTTGTTAAATATTCTCTTTATATGTTGTGGAAAGTATGAAGTGACTATTTGGATATTTGACATTATATATACCTCCATTGTTTTTATTTTCTGATATTTTTATTTATTTTATTATATGCAGTGCGTGTATTAAAAAGAACTGTTTTTAATTGCATGGTTCAATTTTATTATTTATGTTTATTTTTTGTTTTATTTTAAATTTAAATTTTAAATTGCACCAAATTTTATTTTTACGAATATATTTGAGGATTAATATATGTTTAACTTTATATTATTTAAAAATCAAAAAATATAGTATATAATTTAATAAAAATTATATACTGGAGCGTGATTATTATATTAAATTGTATTTTTGTAGGTATTGGAGGATTTATAGGCGCTGTAACTCGATATTTGTTTGGATTAATTCCTATAAAATTAAACTGTTATTTCCCTATTAAGACATTAGCTATAAACATAATAGGTTCTTTTATTATTGGTATAATATCATCAATTGCTATAAAAAATAAATATTTTAATCCACATCTTCTCTTAATGATTAAAGTAGGTATTTGTGGAGGTTTTACTACATTTTCGACTTTTGCTTATGAATCAGTAGACTTAATCAAAAACGGAAATGCTTTAATTTCTTTATTATATATAGCATTAAGTATTATATTAAGCTTTATTTCTATATATCTTTCTGAAATGATTATTAAATAATATCTATAATAATAAAACAGTCTCAGTATTTTCAAAATATACAGGACTGTTTTATTAATTTTAATTTTTAAATTTTCTCAAATAAAACTTATTTAATCATCATTACAAAGCATTTTTTTTATTTTATTATAACATTTAATTGTATTCTCCTTGTCTCTGAAATTTGATGTAAATACTGTCCCGTTATATGTATAAAAGTTAATTTCATCTGGTAATGAAATTTCTATATAGCTTAAATCATTTATATTCACTAATGAAAAATTATCTTTTCCTATAATTTCAATCCAGTTTTTCATTTTTAATTTTCCCTTCTGCAATAAACTTTACAACAATATTTTAATAATTAAAGTTCACACATTTATTCATTATAAATATAAATCTTCCAAAATCGACATAAAATTACTTTTTTCTATTGACTTATCAATTTTAAAATGATATAATACAATTGTATGTAAAACGTGTTTACCTTGATTACAAATCTATTATATCACGAAAAAGAATGAAACTCAAGGAAAAAGATGTTTTTTCATGAATATAGACAAAATAAGGAGGAATTATCTGTGAATAATCCACAAGAAATAGCAAAAAAAATTAAGGAAACTGCAAGCATAAGAAGTATAAAAATCAAAGATTTACTTAGCTTAAGTGGAATAAAAAACATAAATGCTATATCCGAACTATCCAAAGGACAACAAATGTCATGTATATCCTTAGGTAATATAGCCTCTGTTCTTGGAGTATCTACAGATTATTTATTAGGTAGAACTGACAATCCTGACATAATTGGCAATTACATAAATGGTGATAATAATGTACAAGCAATAAAAAACGGATATGTAGCTATTAGTCATGATAATAATAAATTTGATATATATGAAGATGTACATAAAATCATGTCAACGCTTTCACGTTCAGAACAGTTTCGTGCTATTGCAGATATTATAGATTTACTTAATAATAAATATATAAAATAGGCTGTATAAAATATTATTTTATACAGCCTATTAAATCAATGATTATATAATACAATAGAAAAAGTATTCCCTTTAGTACAAGACTTTAAATTCATATATCCGCCTTGTTTTAATATTATTTGTCTTGATAAATACAATCCTATTCCTATTCCTTCAACATTAGAACTATTATTTCCACGATAAAATCTTGAAAATATTTTATTTCTTTCTTCATAAGAAATTGGATTATTTTCATCAGTAACTTCAACAGAAACAAACATTCCAAATTTTTTTATTGAAAGAATAATCTTTGTTCCTGTTTTAGAATATTTAATTGCATTATCAAGCAAATTAAATAATGCTTCTGATGTCCAATTTCTATCATGAGAAATTGGAATTTTTGCCTCTTCATTATAAATAATTTCAATATCTTTATTTTTCGCTTTTACATAAACATCTTTAACAGCTTTAAGAACTGTTTCATTTAAACTTTGATTTTTCATGTTTAGATGAATTAAATTGCTTTCCAGACGTGAAACTTTAATCATACTTTCTGATAAAAAGTTTAATCTCTCAACTGAAATTTTTATAATTTTAATATATTCTTTGTATTGTTCTTTAGAAATTGTATCATCTTCTAAGAATTCACTATACATTATAAGATTAGCAATAGGAGTTTTAAGCTGATGAGAAATATCTGATACAAGCGATTTAATATTTTCCTGCTCTTGCAATGAAGATTCATTTTTCTTTTTTAAAATTCTTGCAAGTTTTGTAATTTTATTCTGGAGCTTAGAAACAATAGTATCTTCGTTTAAAGGAAATATTTCTTTTTCTTCTAACTGTGTAAGAACATCTGTAAGTCTTGATAAATCTGCTACAATTTCTGAAATATATTTATCATCAAGACGATGAATTAAATATGAAATTAGACACAAAAACAACATACCAGATAAAGTAATAATTGAAATATAAATATTTTGAGATAACAAATAAACCGAAACAGAAATAATAGCAGTGACTATTAAAGATAGTGAAAAAATAATTTGTAATTTTATATTAAATTCTTCTTTTTTCATATCATTCACCAAAAGTATATCCTATTCCGAACACTGTCACTATATATTCAGGATTTTTAGGGTCAATCTCAATTTTTTGTCTAAGTCTTCTTATAGTTACGTTTAGAGTATTATCATCTACATAATTTTCATCACAATCCCAAATCTTTTCTAAAATTATATTTCGTGTAAGAACCTGTCCCCTATTTTTTATTAAAAGTTCTAAAAGCTTATATTCGGTTGCAGAAAGTTTTATGGGATTATTATTTAAAAACACCTGCATTTTTTCAAAATTAACATATAAATTATTATAAGTAAAAATATTATTTTGAGGGGCACTCTGACTCCTTCTTAAAACTGCTTTAATTCTTTGATTTAAAATTTTAACTGAAAATGGTTTTGCAATATAATCATCACATCCATGTTCAAATCCAGCAATCATATTTTCCTCTGTATCATTTGCAGTTAAAAAAATTACAGGTATATTTTTATTTTTCCTTACTTCTTTACAAAGGTCAAGACCATTTCCATCAGGAAGATTTATATCCAATATTATTAAATTATATTGCAACTTTAATGCACTTTCTGCATCTGATATTGAATAAGCACAATCTACATTATATCCATTGTTCTCTAAATACACTTTTAGACCACCACATATAATCACATCATCTTCAACAACTAAAATTTTTTGCATCATTTTCACCTCTATAATATTTCTATAATATTATATCATAAAAACTGCGTACTGTAAAGTACGCAGTTTTTAATTAAAAAAATTATTCTCCACCTCTTAAACGTTCTGTTATGCTGTCTTTCGAAATAGTTTTATAAACTAATGCTGGAACCATAACACAAATACTCATAATAACTGCAATAATTATAATCATCAATAACCAAGGATAATTGAATACTGCATAATCAGCTATAACTTCAGAAAGTTGTCCGACAATATAAGTAATACCACTACCCAAAGTAAGAATTAAAATAATTGTAATTAAACCATAGTAAACACCCTCCATCATAAGCATTTTTTGTACCTGTTTTTGTGTCATACCTACACTTTCCATTACTGATAATTCTTTTCTTCTTGCAAAAACTCCAGTTAACATTACATTTATAAAGTTAACAATACCAATAAAAATCAAAATAATAGAAATACCTGCTGTAAGTATACTCATAGACGTCATTGAAGTTTTAAAATCTTTAATCATTTCTGATTTAATTTCTACATTCAAAACAGATGGATTTGTTTTTGTAAGTTCCTTTATCTGAGCTGTCACATCATTTTCTAATTTTGATTCGCAGTCAATAATAATACTATTTATAGATGGACTATCTGTAAGCTCATCAATTATACTTTGACTTACAAGAATACTTGACGGAGCTCCTCCTAATTGTTGATAATATCCTATATTTATACCATAATCATCACCTAATATAGCACAAACACCTACTTCAATAGAAACCTTTTTCCCACTTTTATTATTTACAAGAGTAATATTTTTTCCCTCAACACGTTCTGCCTGCTCTTCTGTTCTTACAGATTCAACAAAACATATTTCGCCTTTTTCAAAACGTTCAATATCTATCTTTCTTTTTGCTTTTTCATTATGACGCTCAAGCATCCCTTTATCTATGCCAATTATCGGTGCAGAATATTTAACATCACTATTTTCATTACTATATAATTTAATCATACCCTGAATATCTTCTTCACTAGTTGCATCACTTTCTAAAAATGGACGAAATACATCTTCATCAAATAAAATATTGGCATCAGCTAAACGATTAACATTTATATTTTTTATACCATTAATTTCAGAAATATCATCAACAAGTTTATGAGCTGCGTCAATATAAGTTTGTTCTCCATCTTCATGAACATAAATATTATAATCATTCGGTAAATAAGTATCCACATAATTCTCAAGTTTCATACTGCTAAAGAAAGAATTTGTAGATAAAAATGCCATAGTTCCCATAAACAATGAAGCGAATACAAGTAATGCTCTTTTCTTTTCACGAAATACATTACGATATGCCATTTTGTATAACTTTCCACCATCTGTAGATTTTTTAGGTCTAATTTTATCAGAATTTTGTCCATTATATTTCAATGCTTCTACAGGAGAAACTTTACTTGCAAGTTTAGATGGTTTTCTACAACTAACAGCAACAGTAAAAATTCCAAATAAAATTGTTCCAATATAAATAAATGGATTAAAATTTATATCTGTTGGCATAGCACCACTCATGCTTGAACCAAACATATTAAGAGCATAAGGTACAGCAAAAAATGAAACCAATGTACCAAATATAATACCTACTGGTATGCCTATAACAGAAAGGCGAAATGCCTGCATTTTAACAATTTTCTTTATCTGTCTTGGAGATGTTCCAATAGTTTTAAGCATACCATAAAACCGTATATCTTTTGTTACAGAAATATACATAACATTATAAATTAAAAGATAACCACTAAATACTATAATCAATCCTATTAAACAAATTGCAGCTGCAATAATAACTGAATTTGAAATACTTTCATCTTGCACATCAAAAGAAGATTCAAATTCTTGATTATCTTCTAAAGTTACAGATTTATCAAGTTCATTTAATAATTTTCCCTGTGAACCAATTTTGGCAGATATAGATAATATTCCATTTTCCTCAACTGTTAATCCAAGATTCTCATAATAAGATTTAGATACAAAACCCTGGAAACCTCCCGTTCTTAAACGATAATCTGTAAACCATCCTGATAATTTAAATACCTCATCTTTACCGTCAATGGTTACATGAATATCCATCTGACCTTTGGGATTATCAATGTCTAATGCATCTAATGCTGCTTTTGACAGCATAATTTCCATCTTATTTGTTGGATAGTTTCCTTTTAAATCACTGATTGCTGGAATAAAATTTTCTTCAAATTCTGTTTTATCATAATAATCAAGAGAAATAACTGTTTCTGAATTATCTAAACTCTGTGCTTTTCCTGTGTGAATATTTATACCCGCAGCATTAAGATATTTACAATCATTTACCTGTGAAATTTGCTCTTCTGTAGGATTTGCAAGAAAAATTGTTGATTTTGTTCCCTGCCCCCTCAATGTCATAACATTCATATTTTTTGCAAGACTAAAACCAATACTAAATACAGTTGTGAACATAAACGTTGTAAGTATAATAGCAAGTATTGCAAACATATTACGAACTCTATTTTGTTTCATAGAACGTTTGCTAATTCTATTTACTGCTATTTGATTATTATTATTCAACATTCTCTATCACCCCAATTCTACTTTTCCATCTTCAATTCTAATCATACGGTCAGCCATCAATGCAATTTCTTCATTATGGGTAATCATAACAATAGTTTGATTAAATTCACGACTTGTCATTTTTAATAAAGATATTACATCCATTCCAGTTTTACTATCAAGATTTCCTGTTGGTTCATCAGCTAAAATAATTGCTGGCTTTGATGATAATGCACGAGCAATTGCAACTCTCTGTTGCTGACCTCCTGAAAGCTGGTTTGGCATAGATTTTAACTTTTTCTCAAGTCCAAGCATATGTATAATTGTCTGAACATATTTCTTATCTACATCGGAACCATCTAATTCAATAGGAAGAACTATGTTTTCATATACATTTAATACAGGAACCAGATTATAATTTTGAAATATAAATCCGATATTTCTGCGTCTAAATATGGTTAATGCTTCGTCGTTCATTTTAAAAATCTCTTTACCTGAAACAATTACTTCACCAGAAGTAGGTCTGTCAAGACCACCAAGCATATTAAGTAATGTTGATTTTCCACTTCCTGAAGTTCCTATAATAGAAACAAATTCACCATCTTCAATGCTAACAGAAACATGGTCAAGTGCTTTGATTTCACTCTCACCTTGTCCATAAATTTTGCATAATTGATTTGCCACTAAAATACTCATTTTTTATTAGTTCCTTTCGTTTCGTTGATGATTTTATTATATAATAGCCTTATTACAGTTTAGTGACAGTTCTAATTAAATAATAATTATTAACCAATAAAAATACACTTGAAAACATACAAAACCTATGTTATAATAGGATATATAAAAATTTTATAAAAGGAGTTAATATAATGAAAATATCGACTAAAGGAAGATATGCACTAAGAATGCTTCTTGAACTCGCAATTCGTAATGATGAAGGATTCATTGCATTAAAAGAAATTGCAGAACGTCAGGGAGTTTCAAAAAAATACCTTGAACAAATTGTTCCATTGCTTAGTAAATCAGGATTATTAAAAATAAATCGTGGTTATCAGGGTGGATATATGCTTGCAAGAACTCCAGATAAATATACTGTTGGAGAAATACTAAGAATAACAGAAGGAAATCTTGCTCCTATTTCTTGCCTTGAACATTCTCCAAATGAATGTCAAAGAGCTAATATATGTATGACACTCTATGTATGGGAAGGGCTTTATAAAACAATAACTGAATATCTAGACAGTATTACTTTACAAGATATTATTGACCATAATATAGATGAAAATAACTATTGTATTTAAAAAATTCAATTTATAAACTACAAGAACAATAAATAAAGGAAGGAAATTTAAAATGTATAAAATATTTATTGTAGAGGATGACAATGCACTTGCTGCTGCAATGAAAAAACATATTCAATCATGGAGCTATGATGTAAGATGCATACGTAATTTTCAAAATATTATTCCTGAATTTATTGAATATGACCCTCATATTGTTTTACTGGATATTATGCTTCCATTTTTCAACGGATACCATTGGTGTACAGAACTAAGAAAAATATCAAATATACCAATTGTTTTTATTTCATCTGCTTCGGATAATATGAATATTGTAATGGCTATGAATATGGGAGGAGATGATTTTATTGCAAAGCCTGTTGACCCTAATGTAATGATAGCAAAGGTTCAGGCAATTCTTAGACGAACGTATGATATGTCAGATAAAATTCCAGTTATAGAGCATAAAGGAGCCGTTTTAAATCTAAATGATACAACTTTATTATATCAAAATAAAAAAATCGAATTAACAAAAAATGAGTTTCGTATTTTGCAAACTTTACTTGAAAACAAAGGAAAAGCTGTAAGCCGTGATACCCTAATGACAAAACTATGGCAAATGGATTGTTATGTAGAAGAAAATACTCTTACAGTAAATATTGCACGTCTTCGTAAGAAATTGGATAGCTCTGGATTACATGATTTTATTAAAACTAAAGTTGGAATAGGATATATAATTGAATTATGAGGTATTATATAATAAAATGAAAAAATACAAGTTATTTAAAAAATATTTTCATCAGTATCGATATGTATTAACTATATTTTCTTTATTTTCATTTATTTTTGCTTTAGTTTTTTCTCTTTACAATCTTGAGACAGAAGCCGTTTTATATGCTACAATTCTCTGTATAACTATTGGAATTGTAATAATATTTATCCACTTTCAAATATTTTGCAAGCATCATGAAAAATGCGAAGAATTGCTTAATAATATTCTTATCATGACTGAATCTCTTCCTAAACCTCACACGCTTGCTGAAGAAGATTATCAAAATATGATTCAAAAGCTAAAAGAAACAAATAATTTTAATACTACAAAATATCTTAATGAACGTAATGAAAGTATTGATTACTATACAACATGGGTTCATCAGATAAAAACACCTATTTCTGTAATGCAAATGATTCTAAAAAGTGAAGATAATGAAGAACATCGTGAACTGTTAGCAGAATTATTCCGTATTGAACAGTATGTTGAAATGGTTCTATCCTACTTCAGACTTGATAATAATTCTTCAGATTTTGTTTTCAAACAATATGACCTAAATAAAATTATAAAAAATGCTATTCATAAATTTGCTCCTCAATTTATACGAAAAAGAATTAACTTAAAATACGAACAAACTGATATTACTGTTCTTACAGATGAAAAATGGCTGTCATTTACAATAGAACAACTTTTATCAAATGCTATAAAATACACAGAAAAAGGACAAATAACTATTGCTGTTACAAAAAATAAGATTTTAAGCATATCTGATACTGGAATAGGAATTTCATCAGAAGACATTCCCCGTATTTTTGAAAAAGGATTTACTGGATACAATGGAAGAGCAAATAAAAAATCTACAGGTCTTGGATTATATTTGTCAAAAAAAGCATTAGATAAATTATCTCATAAAATAAGTGTCAAATCTGAAGTTGGAAAAGGCAGTACATTTTATATTGATTTAAATTCAAAAAAACTTGATATTGAATAACCTTACAAAAATGTCACATTAAAATTTAAAATGTCACATGAATAGATGTTGTAAACCTGATTGTTATGCTATAATTGTTTTATTGAAACAAAGGAGGTTTTCAAAATGACAATTTTAGAAGTACAGTGCGTTGAAAAAATTTATACTACCCGTTTTGGTGGAAATCATGTTCAAGCTCTGTCAAATGTCTCTTTTACTGTAGAACATGGTGAGTATGTAGCAATTATGGGTGAATCGGGCTCAGGTAAAACAACTTTGCTTAATATACTTGCTGCCCTTGATAAACCTACAAAGGGAGACATTATTTTAGAGGGTAAGCCCCTTTCAACAATCAAAGAAAAAGAAATGACATCATTCAGACGTGACAACCTTGGATTTGTATTTCAAGATTTTAATCTGCTTGATACTTTTTCTTTAAAAGATAATATCTTTCTTCCCCTTGTGTTATCTGGCAAGAAAGCTCAGACAATGGAAAGACGTTTACAACCAATCGCTGAAAAACTTGGCATTAAACAACTTTTAAACAAATATCCATATGAAGTTTCAGGAGGACAGAAACAAAGGGCTGCTGTCGCAAGAGCGTTAATAACAAATCCTAAACTGATACTTGCTGATGAACCAACAGGTGCATTAGATTCACGCTCCTCAGATAGTTTATTAAAAGTCTTCAATGATATAAATCAAGAAGGTCAAACTATTATAATGGTAACACACTCAACTAAAGCTGCAAGTCATGCAGGAAGGGTTTTATTTATAAAAGACGGAGAGGTATTTCATCAAATTTACAGAGGAAACAGCTCTAATGATGAAATGTATCAAAAAATATCTGATACTCTTACATTATTGCTTACAACAGGCGGTGATAGAAATGAATAGTATGTTTTATGCACATCTTGCTGTACAAGGAATGCGTAAAAATGGCAAAATATATTTGCCTTATATACTTACATCTGTTGGAATTGTAATGATGTATTATATTGTTTCTTACTTAACTTATAGTAAATCACTTTATAACATGACAGGCGGCCGTGATATGCAAATGATTCTATCATGGGGTACAGGAGTTATAGCTGTATTTTCATTTATTTTTTTACTTTATACCAATTCATTTGTAATGCGTCGAAGAAAAAAAGAATTCGGTCTTTATAATATACTTGGTATGGGAAAGAAAAATATTGCTTCTATTCTAATCTGGGAAACATTGATTACCTTTTCATCTTCTATTATAGCAGGATTAGGATTAGGAATATTACTCTCAAAATTATCTGAACTTTGTACAGCAAAAATGCTTGGAGAAAATATCTCTTTAGGTTTTACAATTGAAAAACAAGCAATCATAAATTCTATACTATTATTTGGAGCTGTTTTCCTTCTCATTTTACTTAATTCATTAAGACAGATTCATACTTCCAAACCAATAGAACTTCTTCATAGTGATAAAAGCGGAGAAAAGCCACCAAAAGCTAAATGGTTTCTTGCTTTCATAGGTTTAATTATCCTTGGAATTGCATATTACATTTCATGTACAATTAGAGACCCTATGTCAGCTCTTCTTATGTTCTTTGTTGCAGTTATTATGGTAATTGTTGCAACATATATACTTTTTACTGTAGGTTCAGTTACACTTTGCAAAATGCTTCAGAAAAATAAAAGATATTATTACAAAACTGAACACTTTGTTTCAATATCATCTATGTCATATAGAATGAAAAGAAATGGAGCAAGTTTAGCGTCAATATGTATACTTTCAACTATGGTTCTTGTAATGATTTCTTCAACATTATGCTTATATATTGGTAAAGAAGATTCTATCCATAATCGTTATCCAAGAGAAATAGCTATGGAAACATACTCCATTGACGAACAATATACTAATGCTGTAAAAGGAGTATCTGAGAAAATTGTTGAAAATCATAATCTTAATATTGATAATTTATTATACTATAACTGTCTTCCGGTAGCTGGTACATTAGGCGGAAGCATAATGAAAATTGAAAATACAGGAGACTATAGTAAACTTACTCAACTATATGTATTTACAATTGATGAATACAATAGACTGATGAATAAAAATGAGACACTTGAAAATGATGAAATAATCATGTATACAAATAAATCAGATTATATGTATCACGAGTTTACAATTGATGGATTTCAGTCACTGAAAATAAAAGAACAAGTAGATGAATTTAACAAAGATATAGTAAATGATTCTTCTGCGCTTTCAGTACCTGTGGTATTTATATTTGTTTCTGATGTGGAACAACTCAATAAAATCTATGATTTTCAATTAAAACAATATGGTGATAATGCTTCATTATTTAAAAATTACTATGGATTTAACTTGAATTGTGAAGATAATGAAGAAACAGCAATTTTTGATGAAATTCGTTATGAGATTTCAAATCTTCAATCAAAAGACGAAAATTTCCCATCGGTTAAAACTGACAGCGTTATTTACAACAGAGAAAGTTTTTACTCAATGTTCGGAGGAATCTTCTTCCTTGGAATATTACTTAGTGTTGTATTCATATTTGCAGCTGTTTTAATTATGTATTATAAACAGATTACCGAAGGATATGAGGATGCTGATAAATTTGAGATTATGCAAAAAGTAGGCATGACAAAACAGGAAATCAAAAAAAGTATAAATTCTCAGGTTCTTACAGTATTCTTTGCTCCTCTCATCACAGCTGGAATCCATACAGGATTTGCTTTTCCGATTTTATTAAAATTGCTCAGACTATTCGGATTATGTAATACATCTCTTTTAATTGGTATTACGGCTGGTTCATTTGCTGTATTTGCTATTTTCTATGTATTAGTTTATAAGATTACATCTATAAGCTACTATAAAATTGTAAGTAAACAATAAAAAGATAAGATAAATTAGATAATAAGATTTAAGAATAAATAAGTAATTAAGATAGATATTAAATTTGCTTTTCCTAAATAACAGACTCCCAATCTGTTTAAAATATTTAAAAAGGACGACTGCGAAACATTATCATATGTTTCGCAGTCGTTTTTATATTTAGAATTATTGTTTTATTGCAATTTTGTATTCATCTCCGTCATGATAATATGGACATCTCTTATAATGACCCTGCAATAATCTTGCATATTCATCTTCATCAAGATTTCGTTCGCACAAATAGGAATCCCATTCATCATCATAAGAATAATAAGCACATGTTTCACAATCATTCATAGTTTATATCTCCAGATAATTTTTTATTTTAATTGTTATTATATATGATACTTTTACATTTGTCAATAGTCTATATAAGAAATAAAAAAATCGACCTTGCAAAATTTATGCTAAATCGATTTTTATAAATAATAAATTAAAAATGCAATGTAATATATAGCCTGTCATTTTTATATGAAGCATATATATTTCCATTCATTTGCTCTGTAAGATGTTTTGCAATAGAAAGACCCAATCCTGTTGATTTCCCTGCTGTTTCAACTGTATAGAATCTATCAAATAACCTGAATACACTGACAGAATTCAATTTTTCAGATTTATTTGAAAAAATAATATTACAATTTTCTGTAAGCACAATTTTCAAATCACAATCACTATACTTTATTGCGTTTGAAATAATATTTGAAAAAATTCTCATCAAGGCATTTTTATTTAGCATCCGATGTACTTTTTTATAACATATATCTATATCTGGGATTAATTCAGCATTTTTAATATCAGCATAAAAATTAGAAATACTTTCTTCCAAAATATTATTTACAATAACATCTTCAAGATTAAAGTCTTTATCTTCAGATAAAACAATAGAGTATCTTAACATTTCATCTGTCAATTGTCTTACTGCATTTGTTCTCTCTGATATAATTTTTAAATACTTGTTTACCTTTTCTGATTTTTCTTCCTGCTCAAGCAAATCTAAATATCCACATATCGTTGTTAATGGTGTTCTTAAGTCATGTGAGATATTTGTAATTGCCTCTTTAAGCTCTGCATCTCCAAGCTGAAAGCGATGTCGCTCTTCATTCAATTGTTTAAGTTGAACATTTAAACTTTCAGCAAGATTTCGCATATCTTTATCATTTGAAGATATATCAATAAGTGTATTAGTGTCTGACTCAAGTTTTTCAGAAAGTTTTTCTTTTATCTCTATCGCAGATTTTTTCATAATATAAATTTTTACAAGTAGAATAATTATAATTGATATTAGCAAACTTAAAATACTTATAAGCCAAAACAATAATATCACTTCCTTATTATTATTTTAAATCTTTCTTTCTAAACACTAAAATACCTGCACCCGTTGTAATAAGTAAAATAATACATGAATATCCCGCCATCTTACCAGAATTATCGGTTTGTTCCATAGCAACTTGATAAAATTGAGATGTAGGAATAAAATCATTTAAAAATTCATAGACCTTTCGCTTTGTTCCTATCAAATAATCAGGATTTTTACCTTTTTCTGTATCCACAGTTTCTCCCGTCTCTTCATTAGTAATAGAATAACTATCAAGATATTCTGGTTGCCTTAATTTATTAGAGATAGTCATAGTAGCACAAAATAAAACAATAGTTACAATCAAAATTACAACAGAGGCTACCGCTTTACTTTGAATTAGCATAGAAAGCAATAAAAAAATAGCAGTTATTGAAATCATAGCTAAACAACTTAAAAAAGTTAATAATAAAATTTGTTTTATTGATAGAGCTGTAGGTTCTAAAAGTATATTACCTAAAATTAAAACTGTTATAATATAAGATAAATGTACAATTAAATTTGCAACAACACATGTAATAAGATTAGATATATATATTGATATTCTTGTTCGACCCACAACAATTTTATTTCTAATAGTTCCATCTGAATATTCTGTTCCAACAAAAATTCCAACTATTACTGCTGCTGCAAACATAAGATACAATCCACCAACAAAAATTAAACCATCTACACTTCTATACAAACTTGCACCTAATTTTTCATAAAGGTCTGAATTTTTCTTTATATCAATATAACGCATAATAGGAGCGAAAGCACCTATTCCAATTGAAAACGCCATAGCTAATTTAAAAATTACACTTTTGAAAAGTCTTGCAAAATTCGCATTTATCAATCGATTCATTTTCTTTCCCCTCCTACTAAATTAACAAAGTAGCTTTCTAAACTTTCATCATGTTCATTCATTGAAAATACTTCACAATTTTCTTTCGTCAATTCATTAACAAACTTTGTAACATTAACTTTAGCAAAAATATCAGCATTTAAATTGTCTATTACGCTATACTCTAAATTCATTCTATCAAGTACTTTTACAAGTGCTTTTGTATCTGAAACCTGAACTCTTGTACATTTCCTGCAAGCCATTTCAAGTTCTTCCGCACTGATTTCCTTAACCATTTTTCCGCCATCTATAAATCCATAGTGAGTAGCTAGACGAGATAATTCATCAAGAATATGGCTTGAAATTAAAACAGTAATTTGTTTTTCACGATTAAGTTTTAAAATCAATTCACGTATTTCAATAATACCCTGTGGGTCAAGACCATTGATAGGCTCATCCAAAACAAGAAAATCTGGACTTCCCACTAAAGTAATTGCAATCCCAAGTCTTTGACGCATACCAAGTGAAAAGTTTTTTGCTTTTTTCTTACCTGTATTCTCCAAACCTACAAGCTTAAGAATTTCAGATATTCCATCAAATGATGGCAATCCAAGTACTCTATATTGCTCTTTTAAGTTTTCTTCTGCTGTCATACTCATATAAATTGATGGAGTTTCCACAACTGCCCCCATTCGTCTACGTGATTTACTTATATCACTATCGGTATTTTTTCTCCCATATAGTACATACTCCCCTGATGTAACAGGCTGCAATCCGCTTATTAAACGAATCAATGTCGTTTTTCCTGCTCCATTCTTTCCAACAAATCCATAGATTGAACCTTTAGGTACATGCATAGAAAGACCATTCAAAGCTTTAAAATTTCGATAATGTTTACTTAAAGCATTTGTTGTTAAAACATAGTCCATTTTATAGACCTCCTTTTCTTTAATGATTTCATTCTAACAGCTAATAGTTAAGAAAATAGTAAAGAACTATAAATGAGCATCTCCAGAATAAATTCGTCAAAAAGCACAAAAGAGATCAAGTGATTTCCTGTAAGAGGGCAGA
>CANRMM010000007.1 GCA_947631745.1 uncultured Clostridia bacterium | reverse complement strand
TTTTCATCAAAAAAAACTGATAGAATTTTATCAATTTTATTTTAGAATTTTCTATCAGTTTTATTTTATCATTTACATGTATGAGTAATATAGAGCTACGTTAATGAATTTTGGTAAATATCATGTTATAATGTTTAATATGGCTAAAATTATGGAGATGACAAAAAAAGAATAGAATTAAGTTGCACTATTCTTATTTAATGGTATAAATTTATAAATTAGTGTGAAATAAGTTACTTAAAAGGTTGTTTGACAAAACCAGCAATATATGCTATAATGCCACATATTATGTATCATCATACTTATAGTATTTGCTTAGTAATGATTGAAACTATATTTTTTGTTTCTTTTAAAACTAACAAAACCTTAATGCAAGCATAGTGCCATAGTGCTTGTAAGAAAATAATTTTATGGAGGTGTCAATTATGGCAGAGAGAGTATCAGAAGAGGTTCCAATTGCGGAACGGATAGTCGAGTTTGGAGAGGATGATTTCAATGAGAAATTTTCACTTTTTGAATTTTCTGAAAGCCTAATTACAGAGGAAATGCTTGAAGAGTTTGCGAAAAATGCTTTAGTTATTGTTGACGGTAAAGACATTCTGCAGTATGAAAATGAATATCCTATTGTTGTGTATCAGTGCAACGAAAATGTTTGCTATGCAGATATAGTGCCTGAACCTCGACTCAACAGCTTTGTACTTAACATTGTAGTCTCAACAGGTGTTGGGGGCAAAAGATTTTCAGTTGGCTCTGGTAAAATGAAAGAGGAAATTACTGATTTCGATACCATTGCTTACTATGAAGATCCAGTTGGCATCAAGCATATGATTCTTCAGTATGACATTTGTAGGTTCTTACTGAAAAAGCCTAAACTTGTTGTCTCAGAGGAAGGTGTTCTTGTTTTCTATACGGAGAACGAAATCTTAGCGACAGTTGACTGTCAGCAATATGCATGGGTTCGGTGGAACGACATCATTGAAAATTGCACGAAAATTGAAAACATTACCGCATATCACGAGTATTGTGAAGTAACTCTTATTGAAGGCGAGGATGTTTATGATGTTTTGGGCAAAATCTCTAAAAAAGCTCCCAGGCATGTTTTAAATCTGAACTTCAATTTGAAAGTGGCAGACCATAACATGATTAATCCTAAAATTACGAAAAAATCGTAAGCAAAAAAATCTAAGATACTACTAGCATCCTCAATCACAATATGTGGTTGAGGATGTTTGTATATAATTATTTTTATATATTTATAATTGTATTTTTTAAAATTCCTTGAAAAAGTTAGAATTTTTCAATATAATATATATGTGTGGAAGTAATGCGGGTATAATTTAGTGGTAGAATGTCATGCTTCCGACCTGATAGCGCGGGTTCGATTCCCGCTATCCGCTCCAGTAATATAAAGGGATACAGCAAATAACTGTATCCTTATTTTTAAAAATTGACGTAATTTTGACGTAATTTATAATAGATTATCAAGTTCTTGACTTGCATGTTTATCTTCTTCGGAAACTGGGTGTATATAATAAACTAATGCAGTTTCTGGGCGATGACCAAGTCGTTTGGCTATAGTCGCAACATCTATTCCTTTAGAAGCTAAAATACTACCATTGGTGTGTCTAAGATTGTGCAAGGTAATATACTTTAAATTGTTTTCTTTTATAAATTTAGCCCATTGTCTGCTATATGTTGACGGATGAAAATTAAATAGTAATTCATTAGGATCTTGATTTGCGTAAAAATTTTTAAGCTTTTCCATTAGTTTTTTTGGAGCTAAAAATTCTCTTGAACGTTTATTTTTAGTTTCTTTAATAATAGTTCCATTGACAGTTCTAACTTTGTTTTGCTCTATATGGATAATATTTTTTTCAAAATCTATATCTTTCCATCTTAATGCTAAAACTTCACCACGTCGAGCTCCAGTATAAAAAGAAACATATGTCATTGTTTTAAAAGGATCTTCAGTTTTATCTAAAGCTTGAAAAAACAATTTTATTTCGTTATTATTATAGATATTTTGTTCTTTTTTTGGTTTATTTTTATTATTAGGTATAGTAACTTTATGAGCAACGTTAATTTGTAGTAAATCCCATTCAATACCTTTTTCAAGTATAGCAGAAATCAATTTTATATCATTTTTAATTGTTTTAGAGGCTAAATTATATTCATCACATTCTTTATTGGCTAAATCTTGTATATGTAATCTCTTTAAACGATTTATTTTATAATGACCAATATTAGGGAGAATATGTTTATTAAGTTGATATTTGTAATTAATTATAGTTGTATCAGATAAGTTATTCTTTGCATGTTTATCTAAAAACATTTGAGCTAAATCAGTAAAAGTTATTCCATTATTATTTTTATATTGTCCTTTTTCAACTTCTGCTATGAATAATGCTAATTTTGTTCTAGCATCAGAAGGAGAAGAGGCTTTTACAGTTTGACTATATCTTTCTCCATCACACATATATTCTAAAAAATAAGAGTTTTTTCCTCTTTTTCTCATTGTTCCTGCCATAATTATTTCCTTTCAAATAAATGTTCGTATTATTCTACAAAAATTAAATGCTATCTTTTAGCATTTTATCATCTGTACATAACATTTCATTTTCTTGATAATATTTATACGCAAATTCGACCATATTTTGCTCTACCTGCAATTCTTCTGCGATATCCCACAAATTATATATTCCGTTTATAAAAACAGCTTAAAATGGATTTTAGAGAAACACAAGCAAGAGATTTCCATTTTAATGCTTTATATTCTTGCTTGTCTATATCATCTTTAGAAGAAATCAAGGTATAATATGAATCATAATAATAATGACCAAGTTCTTCAGCTAATAAGCACTTTTCTTCTGTGTAGCTATTTATATTTCTATAATCCATAAAGATACAAGTGCCAGAATAATTAATAATCCTGGCTTTAGTTTTTTTCATTTTAAAATTAACAATATCAATTTTTTCTTTATTAGCAATGTTTTCTAAATCAAGTAGTTCCATTGTTATTTTTTACCTTTCTTTATATATTGCTTTGAGAGTTTTGTTTATATTCTTTTAATAGTTCTTGTTCTCTAATAGGATAAGTTTCAATAGGTGCTTTATCAAGTTTTTCTTTTAAATAATGTGGATTTAATTTTAACCTTGCAATGTGCTGTTCTTCATATTCAATATATCTTTTTTCGTATTTATCTTTGTCATTATTTTTTATCCAAACGGAATCACCGTATCTTATTTGCGGATATATATCTACTCCTGCTTTTTTTGCTTCTATTTGTCTACTTGCTAATACATAACATGAAAAATTTTTCCAATCTTCTATTTCATCTTCATTATTTTCTATTTCTTCTTGCAAATTTTCAATGTCTTTATAAATATATTCTTCATAATTAAGAACAAAATAAAGTGTAGAATAACATAAAACTCCAATAAGAATATGAATAATATTATAATCTATATATTGATTAATGCTTTTTATAAAAGAAACAGCATATATAATTGATAGAATAGCATGAAGAATATCAATAATTTTTTTCTTTCTAATTTTACTTTTTATTTGTTTATTTTTGCGTTGGAGATTAATTATACTATTGCTTATTTCTCTATCGGTATCTATCAGATTTTCTTCCATAAGTTTCTCCTTTGTTATTTATTATCGTTATTTTTTTTCTTTTTTCCATTTTATATAATCAACTTGTTTTTTTACTTCTTATAAGTATTACTTTGTTTTCTATCAAATAGCAAAAAGTAGAATAATCATTAAAAGCAAAATCATTAATAATATGTTTTCCAACACTGGTAAAAAAACTAAAAATTAATATAAAATCCAAAAGACTTAAAAGCAAAGGTAGTATAAAATTAAAAGAAGATATAAATAATAAAACAATTGTAAATATTCCAAATCCTAACAAAAAAGAAGATGTAACTGAAAAATTATATGAAGCCATTCCCCACACTCCCATAAATGTTATAATAAATCCTATTAAAAATAATATACCCCAAAAGTGATATGTGAGAAAAGCACAGATTAAAGTTATGCAAGGGATAATAAACATTATAATTGCTACCCACAAAACGTGTTTACTAGAGCATGACATAATAAACTGTCTTGCTAAAGGTAATTGCACTCCTATATTTATTTCATCATTTTTATATTTTCGAATAATTTCATTCCATTCTTCATATGTGTACATATAAAACCTCTTTCTAAGATTAATTTCTTCTTTTTAATTTTTTAATATAATCAACTTGCTTTTGTAATTCTTTCAAATCTTCTTCATCAAGTCCATTTGTATCAAGTCCTCCTGCATTGGCAAAAGGAACTTTTTTTATTTCTTCAGGATTGCGTATATCTGATTTGCCTAAGAGATAATCTGTTGATACATTAAAAAGATTCGCAAAATCTTTAATTAATTCTAATGATTTAGGTTCATACATATTTGATTCATATCTTGATAATGCACCAGAAGAAATATTTAATTTTTCACATACGTATTCCTGTGTCCAATTTTTTTCTATTCTTAATTGTTTTATTTTATCTCCAAAAAGCATATAAATACCAACCTTTCAATAAAATTATACTTTCATCTTATGAAAAAGTCAAACATGTTTTCAGTAAATGAAAAAATATAATATTTTTTTTAAAAAAAGTCTTGACATTTTTCAGTAAATGAAATAATATATATTCAGAAACTGAAAGGAGGGCTGAAAATGTATGAAAAACTAAAGGAAATTAGAGAAAAAAAAGGATATACATTAGAAGATATGGCTCATGTTATAAATAAATCTCCTTGTAATTATTTAAAAAAAGAGAATGGAGATGTGAAATTTTCAGTAAGTGAAGCATTAAAAATATCACAATTTTTGAAAGCTAAAGTGGAGAAAATTTTTTTTTGAAGACTAACTTTCAGAAAATGAAACAAATTAGGAGGTAAGGTAGTGGATGATAGAGCATTTACTATTTATGCAATAAGATGTAAAGAAAATAAAAAAATATACATAGGAAGAACAGAACAAACAACAAGAGAAAGAATAATTATACATTTAAGAGCATTAAGAAAAAATAAACATACAAATAAAATAATGCAGGAAGACTTTAATAAATATGGAGAAAATTCTTTTGAGTTTTATGAACTAGAAACAGGAATAAGTTTTAACAACAGAGATAAAGAAATAGACTATATGGATTTATACAAAACATGTAATGAAAAATATGGATATAACACAAAAGATCAACATCATAGAAAAGGTACTTTTGAAATTATAAAAGGAAAACCAGAAATACCAAACTAGATAAGGAAGTGAGAAAATTGAATGATAAAAAAGAAAATTTTATAGAACAAACAAAAAAAGCAGAAGCAAGAATACCAATAATAGAAAACCTAGCTTTATCAACTATGCAGCAGATGACAAAACTAGATTTTACAAATTCCGAATACAACTTATTTTTATACCATTTAAATCAAGAACACTTAGCAGCTAAGTTTATACTTGAAACTCACGATTGAAACTTTCCAAAGCTTGATAATAGTATTTCTTGTAATATGTAAAAAATTCTTGAGGTTGGATATCAAGATTAGAAATTATGGCAATAGCTAAATCGTGAGCACGTTGTTCGTTAGACATAGTAACACCTCGCTTTCTTAAGACTAATAAATTCTTATCTTAAGTATGAGGCGATTATATAACAAGAATATGAGCAATTCAAGAAATATACTAGACTAGAGAAGGAGAATAATGAAAAGATGAAAGTAATATTAATAATGATGATTTTAGCGATAACAGGTATAGGTTGTTTAATTTATTGGCATAAAAAAATAGATCCAAATACTACATGGGTATATGGAATTTATATTGCAATAATACTTATAATTTTTTTATTTGTTTTGCAAGGTCTCGAACAATTTTGGTTAACTCAAGGTTAGCATGTTGAATATTGCTCGGTGTATGTTCTCTATATGACATAGCTCTTGCCTTATCAAAAGGCTGAATGGTATCAATATTAAAGTCAGAAAAGTATATAAATAATCTATTTGTTATACAGGCATATTCAGTTAAAATATCATATTCATCAGGATAATAAAGTACTTTTTGAGCAATATCGACAAAATCTTCTAATGCTTTTCGTTTAGCTGTTTCATAAATATCAATTTCTTTGATTTTTATTTGATGGCGGTTACTTAACCACATTGTGATTATAGGTGAAAAAATAGAAGAAAAACCAATAGAAATAGCAATAACATAAGAAAACCATTCCAATACAATCACCACCTTCCAAACAAATTATAACATAGGTGGTCAACACTAAGCTAGAAAAGGAGGGATAACATGGAAACAGCGAGACCAAGAGGCACAGATAATGCAAAAGCAATAGAAGTTATAGAAACTATATCTTTATTAGGAAAAGGAACACAAGAAGACCCAGTACGATATATTTATCAATACTGGGATTTTCAAGGGAATTTATTAGCTCAACGTGATACTTTAGAAGATATAGTCAATGAAGAATAAATTAGATTATGTGCGAAATAACTAAAGTATTGTAGTTGCTATGATTTGCTAGGGATAATAACAGTTGTTGAGGTAATAAAAAATAATAAGTAAAGGAGGTGATAAAGTGGAGCGAAGGCTTTTGACAACTGAAGAGGTAAAAAAATTTTTTCAAGTAAAGGATAATAGAACAATTAAAAAGTTTATAAAACAAGGATTAAAGTATATTCCAATAGGAAGTAAAGACTATCGTTTTGATGAAAAGGATGTAGAAGAATTTGCAGAAAATTTGAAAGAATTAGCACAGATAGACATGCTTCAGACTTATCCAATTAAAAGAAAAGCTAAGAGTAAAACATTAAATGTTGATTATGAAAAAATACGTATTAATAGAGAACTCAATAGAGTTGTATAGAGGAGGTGAAATATATGGAAAAAATAATACTTGTTCTCTTTGGAATTTTTATAGGGATGGCAATAGCAGGATATATGTTCATCAATAAAATTAATAGAAAAGAAAGAAAAATATTAAATCAAAAAAAGATGATAAAAAATAGAGATGATGTAATAGAAAAACAATGGAATAAATTAACTTTAATAAAAAATGAAGTATCTAAATCACAATATGGATCAGTAGAAAATCTACAGAACAAAATAAAAAGTATATTATTTCCAAACCACCAATTCAGTAAATAATACACTTTTAATTATAATGTCATATCCAAACTTAATAGAGAACTATAACTCAAAATTCATAAATATATAAACTCTGTATTTATATTAGCACAAACAAAAACAAAAATCAAGGAGGAATTTAAAGTGTTTCAGTATAGAGACATGCGTACTAATGAAACAGTTCCAGAAGAAGAAGCTACAGAATATGTTTTAGATATATTAGGATTAACTGTAACACCAAAAGGGGAAAATGGAGAAATGACGTTAGAGCAGTTAAATAATATAGAAGAAACAGTAGATTGGTTCTTTAGTGGAAACTGGATTAAAGAAGAAGTAAATGAAGATGTAGAAGTAGATGATGATTTGAAATGGGCAGATATTATTTATCAAGAAAATTTAGAGAAAAGATTGGAGGCATAAGGAAATGGAAGAAGAACAACAGAAATATAGTGAGATTATAAAAAAATACACTTTTGAACAATTAGTATATGAAAGAAGTATTTTAGATAAACAAAAAGATAATCTTTATATACAAGATAAGGAATTAAAAGAAGAATTTAAGAGAAGGCTTGAATTGAATAGAGGAAAAAATGTAGGTGAATAAAATGGATTATGAAGATTTGATGTCAAATGAGGAATTAACAGGAGATTATTATGAAGATTATTTTATAAAAAGTAAAGAAAGAGAGGAAAGATAATTATGAGTATGATAGCAAGTGATAATGGTGGAACAAATATACCAAAGTTAGAAGGAGGAGTATATACAGCCATTTCGAGTGCGATAATTGATTTAGGAGTACAACAAAATAAAACATATGGAACTACACAAAGAAGATTTATGATGATTTGGAATATCTTAAATGAAGAAGTAGAAGTAAATGGAGAAAAACTTCCAAGAACGATGAGCAAAGAATATGGCTTTAATTTAGGAGAAAAAAGTAACTTAAGGAAAGACTTACAAGCATGGAGAGGTCAGGCTTTTAATGATGAAGAATTAAAAGGATTTGATTTATTAACGGTTCTAAATAAAGCATGTCAATTACAAATTATTTTAGAGAAAAAAGATGGAAAAGAGTATAACAATATAGCAGGAATAATGTCTTTAGCAAAAGGAACAAAAATAGAAAAATTGGATGATACATACTACTTCGATATTGAAAATGAAGAAACATGGAATAATTGGATTAAGATACCAAAATGGATACAAGAAAAAATAAAGAAAGCAGATAATTATGAAGAATCAGGACTCAATAAGTATGTAGAAGAATATGAGAAAGAAGTAAGTAAAAGCGAAGAAACACAAAATAAAGACATGGAGATAATAGAATCTGATGATGATCTTCCATTTTAGGAGGTAAAGTATGTGGCATGAAATTGAAGAAACAATGAATGATTTGCAAAAGACTTTAACCAATTATAAGAAATATCAGAAAGATTATGCAAAAAAAGAATACAAATACAGAGTTACATTATCAAAAGAGCTTGTTAGATTAAGAGCAGAAGGACAAGCCGTGACACATTTAGCAGATATTGCAAGAGGAAAAGAAGAAATCGCTAAATTAAGATATGAAAGAGACATAGCTGAAGGATTAGTGAGAAGTGCTGAAGAAGGAATAAACTTTTATAAATTAAAAATAAGAGAATTAGAAGCACAATTTAGCAGAGAATATAGCAATCCACAAGCAGGTTTTAGTGGTGGTTAATGTGTTAGTAACAGATTTAAGTAATAGTTTTAATCCTGTACCTAAGAGGAAACAAGTAACTGAACAGAAAAGTGAGCAGATAAAAAAGAAAAGTAAAAAATTAGCTAAATTAGAGAATAATAGATTCAGTATTATAACTAATGATTTAGATAAATGCTATATCTGCGGTGTAAAGAAAGAAGAATTACATGAAGTTTTTGCAGGAAGAAATAGACAAATGAGTATGAAATATGGATTAGTAATACCAATTTGTCGAAAATGTCACAAAATGATACCAAAAGATAAAACTTTGAATGAAAAACTACATAAAGTTGGTCAAAAAGCATTCAAAAAGATATACAAAAAAGAAAACTTTATAAAAATATTTGGAAAAAATTATTTGTAAAAGGAGGAAGTAAAATGGAAGAAAAACTTTTTGAATTAATTAAATTATCTCTAGCTTATAATGAAGTTTCAAAAAACAATTATGTAACAATACTTTATGAAGGCTACAAAAATAAAATAGAGGTAAATATTAGATCAAAAGACACACATGAGTATTTATCACGATTCGAAGTATTTGATGTAATAGACGATAATTGCTTATTAAAATTTGAAGATATTATTAAAACAATAAAGAATTTAAAGATAGATTAAAAAAGCTTTAACGAAAGGAGAAAAAGTAGTGGCAAGAAAAAGAATGATAGATCCAGGAATATGGCAAAGTGAAGATTTTGGAAAATTAAGCACATTAGCCAAATTGGTATTTATCGGTCTTTTCTCTAATGCAGATGACGAAGGAAGAGGAAGAGCAAATGCCGTTTATTTAAAGTCTATTTTATTCCCTTACGAGGAAAGTATTAGAAGTGCCGACATAGATAAAACCTTATCAGAGATAAGCTCTAATATGTCCGTAGTTTTTTACTCTTGTGACGGAAACACTTATTATAGCCTTTATAATTGGGATAAATGGCAAACTATAAATAGACCTACACCTAGTAAAATACCTGCATTTGAAGAAGCAAATGCTAATATTCATAAACTATTCAATGAGCATTCAGTGAGTAATCACGGAGCACTCACTCCTAATAGAAAAGAAAAAGAAAAGAATAGAATAGAAAAAGAAGAGAAAAGAATAAGAATAAAAGATATATACAATTCGACCTGTGTAAATTTGCCACAAATTCAGAAAATTACAGGAAAAAGAGAAAAAGCAATAGATAACTTTTTAAGAGAATTTACAGAAGAGCAATTTGAAGAAATATGTAGAATAGCTAATTCTACGGATTTTCTTATAGGAAAAAATGAAAGAAAATGGAAAGCTGACTTTGATTTTCTTATGCGAATAGATAAGGCTACCAATGTGCTTGAAGGCAAGTATAGTAATTCTAATAATGGTGGTATAGATGATTTCAAAGAACTATGGAAGGAGGCAGACAATGAACAAAAAGGAGACAATTCAAGTAATAACTTTGTTGGCTGGTAATTATGACAGCATTGCTCATAAAGATAAAACTCAAAAAGAGTTAATGATTAATACATGGTATGAATGTTTAGGAGATTTAGATTATGATGTTGTCTTACAGGCTGTAAAGAAAAGTATTATAGAAAGTCCATATCCTCCTACTATTCATGACATTAGAAAAAATGCAGTAAATCTAATAAATCCTTCTACACAAAAATCAGCTATAGAAGCATGGAATGAAGCTTTTAAAATGATTTGTCGAGGACTATATATGACAGAGGAAGAGTTTAATATGGCAAGTCCAGAAGTAAAAAGATTTTTTGGAAATGTTAGACAAGTAAAAGAATTGGCACAATGTGATTCAGAGACAGTTAATACTGTAACTAAAGGTCAATTCTTAAAGCAGTATGAAGTCATCATTCAAAATGAGCAAGAACAGAAACTATTGCCACCTAAAATGAGAGAACTAATGGAAAATTTAACAAGCAAAATGAGTTTGAAAAGTTTAGGAGAGTGAGTAAACAAATGAATAGTATAACTTATGAAACAAGGCAAATGAGCTTTGAAGATATGAAGCCAAAAAGATTAACAAGATATATGCAGTTACTAGAGATTATAGGTGATAAAGAAATGACAGCAAGAGAGATAGAAACAATAAGAAGTAGATCTTACTTGCCTAAAAGATTTGATATGAATTGTACTAGGCCCCGTTTAACAGAACTTGTAAATGAATATCATGAACTGATAGAGTGTGCCGTAAAGAGAGACGAAGAAACAGGTAAGTCTGTAGCAGTATATAGAAGAACAACAGAACAAGAAAAGATGGAATTAGATAATATGGATCATATTCCATATTTAGATTAGGAGGTAATAAAATGATAATATTAAATCAAGATAAAGATAGTATTATAAATTTTGATAATATAGATAATATAGATATTACTGCAAATTCAACTATAATAGGAGAAGAAGAGCCTTATACTATAAATTATGAAACAAGTACAAGGCGACAAGGATTAGGAATATATCAAACAGAAGAAAGAGCAAAAGAAGTATTGCAAAAATTAATACAATCTTATAGAGAATATAGAACAGCAGAAGTAGATGGATATACAAATGTATTAGAAGAAACAGCAGTATATGAAATGCCAGAGGACTAGCCTATGAAACAATTAAAAGATATGCCAGGAATATGTAAATACTGTGCAGGTTGTTTAAGACTAGAAGATGAGAATTTTAGATCAGTATATCGTTGCAAAGATTTTGAAGCTAATCAAGTGAATTGGAGAGAACTTATTGAGGAGGAACTTACGAAAAGGTGAATAATAAGAAAGCCAAAGAAAGATTAATTGAACTATATGGACCAGAATGTTTTATTGATAAATTACATTTAAGACAGAAATCTGAACAAAGACATTATACCAGCAAAAGTCAATGTAAAAGAATGAAGCAGCTTACTTTTCATCATATTAGAGAAAAGAGTAAAGGTGGAAAAGCAACAGTAGAAAATGGAGCATTACTAAGTCAAGAAAATCATATTTGGTTTAACAAACAATCTCCTGCAGTACAAGCTAAAATAAATGAAATGTTCCAAGAGTATAAAGAATGTGGAATAGTATTTGTAGATGAATTAGAAACAAAATTTAAAATACAAAGTATGTTATTAGTACCAGAGCGAGACTTGAAATATAACAGAGCAAAAGAAAAAGAACGTATGATGGAAATAGTTAAGGAGTATGAAGATGAAGAACTGGATAGATAATAAAAATAAATATAACAACAATCAAGTGAAAATAGATAGATATGTGTTTGATAGCCAATTAGAAGGAATTAGATACAGACAATTAAAACTATTAGAAATAGCTGGAGAAATAAAAAATCTAAGATTACAAGTACCTTTTCTATTACAAGATAGTTTCAAAAAGAATGGCAAGACATATAGAAAAATAGAGTACATAGCAGATTTTGTTTATGAAAAAAAAGGAAAAACTATTGTAGAAGATGTAAAGGGTATGAAAACTGATGTATTTAAGATTAAGCAGAAATTATTTGAGTATAAATATCCAGATTTAACTTTAAAAATCATAACAATGGAGGAAATATGAAGAGGCTATATGCAATGTATGACTTGCAGAATAAAGAGCAATGTGTCGGAATATTTGACAGCTTAAAAGAAATATCTAAATTTATAAATAACAAAAATTTACGATCTTTATCATCTGCAATTAGTCATAAAAGAAAATTAAAAAATAGATATGAAGTAAAGATATTGGAGGAAATTTAGTGGAAAATAAAATTGAAATTGGAGAATATGTGAAATTAGATATGGAATTACATAATGCAATAACAAATGAATGTAAAAAATTGGGGTGGAATAAGTAAAATGAAAGCAATAGAATTATTAAAATTATATAGAGATGGTTTAATTCAAAAAACTCAAATTGAAATTCGTATGGAAAATTGGGGGCAAAAATTAGTTAGATATACAAATATTGAAGAATTGGAGAAAGAAGAATTGTTACAACATAATATTATAGATTGGTTTATTGGAAGTCCAATAACTGATGGAGAAATAATCATAAACGTTGAAAATAGAGGTGTATTAGATGTTAAGTAAAGAAGAAATAGAAAAAGCAAAAGAAGAAGGTTATGAAATAATTGAAAATTTTAAGGAAGCAACAACAGAATTTACAAAAGATATATTTCCTAAAAAAGCTAAAGCAATAGAAACACTTTTACAATATATAAAAGAACTAGAGGCAGATAACTACGAATGTAATAATATAATAAATAATTATATAGATGAAATGAATAGAAACGATAAAATAATAGATGAGATGGTAAGTGTAATAATTGCTAGTAATATATGTAAGTATTTTATAAAAGATAATTGCAAACATTATGCAGGAGAAAATAAAAAACTATGTGATGAGTGTATAAAACAATATTTTGAAAAGAAGGTAGAGATGTAGAATAAATGAAACATATTGTCAATTTTAGTGGAGGAAAAGATAGTACAGCGATGTTGCTCAAAATGATAGAGAAGAATATGCAAATAGATGAAATTGTTTATTTTGAAGTAATGGCTACCAAAGATCTTGGAGCAGAATATCCCGAAATGTATTTATATTTAGATCAAATTGATAAATATTTAATAAAAACTATAAATAAAAAAATCACAAGAGTAAAAACAAAGATAAGTTTTGAAGAACAATTTTATAAAGTCAAACAAAAGAACAAGCATAAGGGAGAAATATATGGATTTCCTTATACAATTAGTGCTTGGTGTAATGATCGACTAAAAATGAAGGCAATCAATGAATATTACAAAAGCCAGGGAGAGCATATTAGATACATAGGAATTGCATATGATGAACCTAAAAGATTAGCAAAATTACAGGAAAATGCAAGAGCACCATTGGCAGAATGGAAAATGACAGAGAAAGATTGCCTTGAGTATGTTAAACAAAAAGGACTATATAATCCGTTATATGATAAATTTAAAAGATTAGGATGTTGGTTTTGTGTCAAGCAAAATTTAGATAGTTTAAGGATTTTGCGTAAAGATTATCCCGAACTATGGAAGATGTTGTTGAAATGGCAAAGGGATAGTAAGGTACTATTTAAACCGAATTATAGTGTGGCAGATTTAGAAGAAAAATTTGACAAAGAAAGTAGAGGAAAAATAGATGGGAAAAGTAATAAAATTAAAAACAAATACAGATAATGTACTGGATTTTTTAGAGAGTATTAAAAAAGCTACAAAAGAAGATAAAATAAAGAATATGATAATAATTGGAAAATGTGAAGATGGCTGAATAATAATTGGTAACACAAGAGGTTTAAGTTGGTGTGAGAAGATAGAATTAAAGTCACATTTAGAAACAAATATAATAAATGATATGATAAAAGAAAATTATGTTATACCAGAATAAAGGGGGATGATTATATGAAAGCAAAATATATAAGAACAATGGATTTTACTTTTGAAAATGTAATAATATTAAATTGCAAAACAGAAAAAGAATTAGAAGATAAAATAAAAGAAAATGAAGTAATAAAAATAAATAATGAAGGAACAGTAGAATATATTAATTCAAGTTATATAATGTATTATCAATTATAAAGGAGTAAAATATATGAGTTGTGAAGCAAAATATAATATTCGGAAATGGTGTTAAAGAAAGAGGAAAACCAAGTATAGAATTTTATAAAGATGGAAAACCACAATATTATTGTTATGGATATATAGACAATGCAGATAATTTACTTGAAGAATGTCAAAGATGTCCAGAACATGTTTATAAAGCACAGGAGGATTTAGAAAACTATAAAAGAAATAATAAATAAAAGGAGCAAAAGAAGATGGTTGTGCTTCAAATAATTAATCAAATTTTAAAAACAGGAAATTATGATATAGTAATAAATAATAACTTGTCAAAAGAAATGTTTTTGAGTTATGAAAATGAATTTGAATTTATAGACAATTTTTATAAAAAATATGGAAAAGTACCAGATAAAGAAACATTTTTAACACAGTTCCAACAATTTCAATTATTAGAAGTAAATGAAACAGAAAAATATTTAGTTGATAAAATTAATGAAGAATATTTATATTATAAATCAGTCCCAGTTGTTCAAACACTTGCAGAAAAATTAAAAGTAAATTCAAATGAAGCTGTTGAATATTTATTGGAACAAATACCAAATTTAACAAGTGTGCAACAGACAGAAGGTATTGATATAATTGAAGAACGGAGAAATAAGATTAAATGAGTATTTGGAAAAATTAAATCGGAGATGATAAAAGTTATATAACAACAGGGTTTGAAGAACTAGATACAATATTTAAAGGATTTGCAAAAGGTGAAGAATTAGTTGTTTTATTTGCAAGAATAGGACAACGGAAAGAGTTGGATATTAAATAAAATGCTAGCTCATAGTTGGCAGATAGGGTACAATGTAGGTTTAATTTCTCCAGAAATGAGTTCAAGTAAAATAGGTTATAGATTTGATACATTAACAAAACATTTCAACAATAATAATCTAGTGTGGCGGAAAAGAAGAAGAAGGATACAAAGAATATATTGATAAGTTAAAAGAAAACAAAAATAAATTTATTGTAACAATACCACAAGATTTTAACAAAAAAATAACTGTTAGCAAAATAAAACAATTTGTGCAAAAGAACAAATTAGACATATTAGGTATAGATGGAATAACATATTTAACAGATGAAAGATATAAAAAAGGCGATAATAGAACAACAATGCTTACAAATATAAGTGAGGATTTAATTAGTTTATCAATAGAATTAAAAATACCAATTATTGTAGTTGTTCAATCAAATAGAGGGCGGAGTAAATAAAGACAATGAAGATACACCAGATTTAGAAAATATAAAAGATAGTGATGGAATTGCAGCGAACGCAACGAAGGTACTTGCAATAAAACAAAAAGCAAATGAAAATGTAATACAATTAACCGTAAGAAAACATAGAGATGGTATAACAGGACAAACATTATTATATCAATTTGATTTTAACAAAGGTGATTTTAGTTATATACCAAGTAATGATGACGGATTAAATAAAGAAAGAAGGAAAGAAAAAATTAATAAAATAAAGAAGGAGTTTTCGGAGGAGGATGTGTTTTAATGGAATTAGAAGAAGCAAAAAAGCAATGCGAAAATTTTATATATGGTTTTAAAAAACGGAGATGTAAATATGATTTATGGATTTAATATACAGGCATTGGAAAAAGTATTAGCAGAATTAGATAGTAAAACTAAAACTTTAAAAGAATTATATGCTAAATATATTTTCAAGAAAATGATAGGAGAAGAATAATATGAAATATGAAAAATCAGTTGAAAGACAAACTAAAAATACAATAGAATATTATAAAAATTTAGATAATATAGAAGAAGCACCTATTGATATATTAAGAGCAATGTATAAAGATTTATTACAAAATTCAATACCTAAAAAGAAAATAGAAGATAAGATAAAAGATATAGAAAAATTAAGATTAAACAAAAAGGATTATTATAAAAATGATTATTTTATAAATTGTGAAATTAGACTTTTACAAGAATTATTGGAGGATAAATAATGTTAGTTAATATTAATGGAAAAGCAGAAGATTTAAGTGCAATGCTAGTTACTTGTGTTAGATATGCTTTAGGCAGGAGAACATATATAGTAGATTGGACTTGTGAATTTATTGGAAATAACTTGAATTTATTATCTGAAAAAGATAGACAAGTAATGATCAGAGATATAAAGGAACAAGAAAATTATAGTTATGGAGATGAATGCGATAAAGCCTGTTGGTTGGCATTATTAAAAAAATTAGAAAGAGGTGAAAAGTAAATGAAAGTTAATATACAAGAATACGAGAATCAAAGAAAAGAAAAAATGATACAATCAAATCATTATATAAAAGCTGAAATAGTTATTTCAAAAGATGATTTTTGTGAACCATATACAAGAATAGAGTTAAAGAATGTTTCTAGTAAAGAGGTAGCAGCATTAATTCTAGTATTGGAACGAATCGCAGAACAAATAAAACGAAAAGATCCATCAGCTAATCTAATATCAAAACTATTAGATTCAGACACTCAAACATTTTCTTATGATAAAGAGACGAAAGAGGTGGAAATAGATGATATTAACTAAGAGACAAGAGCAACAACTTAATAAAGTATTTGATAATCCTAAAAAACTTCGTAAATGGATAGATGATGTACATAATGATATGATTGCTGAATGTGATAAAAGAAACAAAGATATTGTAGATCAATACCTTAATGTTTATAGTATTGCAGTAGCTTATACTTTAAGGAAAAAGTGTGGGTTTGGTAAAAAAAGATTGCCAGAAATTATGCAGCAAATATGGTCTAATGTAAATGACTTTAAAGGAGAAAAATTAAAATTAGATGATTGCATAAAGGACTTAGCCAATAACGGTATTATTTTTGAGAATATTGAAAATAAGATAGATTGGAAGGAACAATAAATAGAATGGATAAAGAAACAAAAGAATTTTTAGAAAGAGAACTTAAACAATACTGGGATAACAAGGATATATTAAAAGCTAATAAATCTAATTTGATGTCTACTAGAACGGTTTTTCTGGTAGAACAAAGAATGAGATATATTGAAAATGCTTATAAGCAACTAAGGCCTTTTGAAAAAGCAGTATATGATTTAATTTTTAAGGAAGGATATGACTGGGCCTATTGTGAAGCAAATAAAAATATATCTAAATGGACATATTATAATGTTTATAATAAATCTATTGAATTATTGGCAAAAGAATGGGGATATTTATAGAGATATAAATATATAAAAATCATTGACAAATACGCACAATACGTATTATAATAATAGTATCGAAAGGAGGAAAGTCATGAATTTCCGACAAGTAGATCAGTTATTGAGATATGATGGCTGGTATTGTGTAGGAGCTTCTAAAAGTTCCCATTATCAATATAAGCATTTAACTAAACCACGGGAAGGTAACTATACCTAAACATAAAGGTGATTTAACTCCCAAAACTCTCAATAGCATATTAAAGCAAGCAGGGTTGAAATAATACCCCGCTTGCAAATATATATAAGGAGGTATAATCATGAAAGTTATTTATCCTGTTTGTATTTTTCAAACAAAAGATGAATATATGGCATTTGTTCCAGACTTGAATACTAATAATACTTTTGGTAAAACTTTAGAAGAGGTATTATATATGGCACAAGATTTAATTGCAACGTATATATTAGATGATCTAGAAGACATAACTAAAAACGAAATACCAAAACAAAGTAAAATAGAAGACATTAATATAAAAGAAGTTCAAAATTATTGGGAAATAAAAGATGAAGAGATATTAAATTCATTTAAAACTTTAGTAGTTGTTGATTTAGATGAATTTGCACAAAAATGGGGAAATAAATCTATCAGAAAAAATTTAACTATTCCTCAATGGTTAAATACAAAGGCAGAAGCTTTAAATATAAATTTTTCACAAGTACTGCAAGAAGCATTACTAGAAAAGATAAATAAGAAATAATAATTTACCTATAATTCCTTATATTAAGTTTTGACATGATTATAAATTAAGAGCTTATTATCCCAATAGGCTCTATTTTTCTGCTATTTTTCTACATTATGTTTACTAAACAGAAAAAATCAGGAATAATTAGGGGTTTTTCTGTGTTATAGTACATACAGTAGTAAATATCATGAAGCAATTAAAAATTGCTTTAAAACAAATTAAAGAGAAAGGCTAGGCTACACCTAGTCTTTTCTCATATAAATAAGTTATTAAAATCAAAATATTAAGATACTAGATAATTAATATATATTTATATGTAACCTGTTTTTCTAAGATTTGTTTTTTAACCTTTTTTACAATAATAAAATGGTATAAAAAATTCCTTAATTCCTTCGGCAAGATATTCTAGTTATCTTGCTTATAAATAGTATGTAGGATATATGAAAAAATTAGATTGAGGCTTTTAACATATTAATTTATGTTTTTTGAGAGCAACCTCTTAAGAAAGTAAAACTATTAGCTCCATAGGTAGAACTAAGCTACCTTATATCTTACATAGTGTTTATAAGAAAGGGTAATATTATGAAGTTCACAATAAACAATAATGAATGGACAATTATAGAAAAAGATTCAGATACAATGCTAAAAACTTATAAGGAGAATGTAGATGATAGAGCAACATTTGCATTTGGAGTAGCTATATTTCCTACTCATGAAATCTGGATAAATAAAGATATGTGTATTGATCAAAAAATAAGAACTTTAAAACATGAATTAACACATTGCTTTATATATAGTTATGGAATGTATAATGTACCAGAATTTAATGAAGAGATGGTATGTGATTTAGTGGCTAGTATAACTGATTTTATAGATGAAGTAATTAATAAATATAAAAAACAAGGTGATGTAAATGACCAACAATAACTTAACAGAAAAACAGAAAAGATTTTGTGATGAATACTTAATTGATTTTAATGCAACAAGAGCTTATAAAGTAACATATCCAAATTGTCAGACTGATGAAGCAGCTAATGCAGCAAGTAGTAGACTGTTAAGGAATGTTAAGGTACAAGAGTATTTGAAAGATGCAACAGAAGAACTACATAATGATAATAAAGAATTAAGGCAAAAAATAATTAATGAATTATCTAAGATAGCATTTTCAGATATAAGAAATTTATATACAGATACTGGCAGATTAAAATTTATGAAAGATTTAGATGATAATACAGCTGGTGCAATAGCGAGTATAGAAACGTTAGAGGAATATGATGGATATGGAGAAAATAGAGAAAAAATTGGAGATACTCAAAAAGTAAAATTATGGGATAAATCAAAAGCATTGGAAACTTTAGGAAGGCATTTAGGAATGTTTAAAGATAAAGTAGAAATAGAAACAGATAAACCATTTGAAGTAAATATCAATATCAGGAAAAAATAATATGGATATAGATATTACAGAAAAGCAAAGTCAATTTATAAATTCTACAGCATTTGAAACATTGTTTGGTGGAGCTGCACGGTCGGTGGTAAGTCTTATGGACAGTTAATAGATGCCTTATTATATGCTTTAAAATATCCTAAATCAAAACAGATTATATTCAGAAGAACTTATCCTGATTTGGAGAAATCATTAATAAGAGTTAGTTTAGAACTTTATCCAACAGAAGTAGCAAGTTATAACTCAAGTAAACATATATGGACATTTAAGAACGGGAGCATAATAGATTTTGGGTACATTGATAATGAAAAAGATGTATATAAGTATCAATCTGCAGAATATGATGTTATCCGCTTCGATGAGTTAACTCATTTTACAGAATATATGTATATTTATATGATTTCAAGATGTAGAGGTGCAAACAATTATCCTAAAGGTTTAAAGAGTTCTACCAATCCAGGAGGAATAGGACATAGCTGGGTAAAAACAAGATTTATTGATATAGGAGAACCAAATACAATACATGAGTTTAAAGAAGGAAGTAGAATCTTCATTCCATCATTAGTACAAGATAATATGTTTTTACTAGAAAACGATCCTGATTATATAACAAGATTAGACAATCTTCCTGAAAAAGAAAGAAAAGCATTAAAGTATGGTGATTGGGATATATTTGATGGACAATTCTTTTCTGAATTTAGAAGAGATATACATGTAATAGAACCTTTTAAGATACCAGATAGTTGGAGAATATTTAGAACAAGAGATTATGGACTAGATATGTGTGCAGTATTGTGGATTGCATTAGATTGGAATATGAATGCTTATGTATATAAAGAACTTTATGAATCAAACTTAATTGTATCAGCTGCTGCCAAAAAGATAAATGATATGACAAGTGAAAAGATATATTGTGATTATGCACCACCTGATTTATGGAATAGAAATAGAGATACAGGGAAAAGTACAGCAGATATTTTTGCAGAGAATGGTCAATTCTTAACTAAAGCAGATAACAACAGAACAGATGGTTGGTTAGCATTACATGAGTGGCTAAAAATAATAGAAGATGAACAAGGACAATTAACGTCTAAACTAAAGATATTCAGTAATTGTACAAATCTTATAAGAACTTTACCATCGTTGATTCACGATGAAAAGAATCCAAATGATGTATCTACAGAACCTCACGAATTAACTCATGATCCAGATGCACTTAGATATTTTTGTACAATGTGGCAAGTACCAATGACTAGAACTGAAAGATTACCAAAAGGAACATATACACCAACTGAATTAGAAGATTTAGGTTATAAAGATATAAACACACCTATTAAAGTAAATGTAGTAAGTTCAGTAGCAAGGAGGAGAAGATGATAGAAATATTAATAATGATCTTAATAATTATAACAATCATAAATGTAGTTTGCTTAGTAGAGATAAATAATAAAATACAAAAACTTATACAGACACCTAACAATAACGATAAAAAAGTTAAAAGAGAACATAGTTCTATATCACAGGCAAAATTCGACAATATTCTACAAGGTAGAGAAAATTATAAAAAGTATAAGAATCAAGATGGACTATATGAACCAGTTAAACCTAAAAATGGAATAGAAATAAAACCAAGAAAGGAAGAATAGTCGGTGGAAGATAATTTAGAAGATGTTATTGAGGAAAAAAGAGCTAGAAGAAAAGCAATTATGTCTGAAAAAGAAATAGAAGAAGCGGAACAATTCTTAGTATGGTATAGACGTGCATATAATGATAAACAACGACTAGGACTAACAAAAAAATGGGAAGACATTGCAAAGTATTGGGAAGGTGATTTTGAATACAATGAAGATGATGAACCTGCTCCTAATACTAATATAACTAATTCTAACATAGAAGGAAAGACAGCTCTTCTTTGTGATCAAACCATAGCAATTCAAGTAGATCCACGAGAACCAGGAGATAGACCTTTTTGCGAACAAGTAAGAGTACTTGCAGATTTTATTAAAGATAGAAACAAAATGTACAGAAAAATTGAAGTTCATGAGAGACGTAGAGAAATGACGGGTACTGGTATATTTAGAGTTCTATGGGACTTTGATAAGTTAGATGGAAAAGGAATGCCATGTATAGAACCAATTCATCCTTCAAAGTTATTTATAGATCCAGCTATAACAGATGTGTATGATATTCAAGAAGCACAATATATTATTGAGGCAAAGGCAAAATCAATCTATTCTGCTAAAGTAGAATTTGGAGAAGAGTTAGCAAATGCGATTATTCCGAACCTAGATCCAGTACAAAATTTGATTATTGAAAATGAAGAAGATCAATATGTACATTTGTTAATCTGGACCAGATATAAAGAAAATGGAGTATTAAAGTTAAGACTTGTAGAGATGTCTGGTGACGGAGTTATCTTAAGAGATACGAAAAATAAACTTAAAGAATATAACAAGAAAAGGGCAGATGAAGCAATAGACAAACAAACTAAATTATTAGAGGAAGGAAAGCAAGAAGAAGCAGACAAGGTAAAACCAGAAGAATTAGAGCTATTTCCTAATACAAAATATCCATATTTCTTAACTCCTGATATGTATCGAGAAAATACTGTATGGGGAAAAGCAAGTGCAGAATTATTACTTCCAGTATCAGACCAGATAGATGAGATTGATGACAGTATTCAAAGAAATGCAAGACTTACAGGAAATCCTATGGGAGTTGTATCTAATAGTTCTGGAATTGATCCAGAGAAAATAGTAAATACCCCAGGACAAATACTTCCTACAAATGATATCAATGGATTTAAGTGGCTTAATCCTCCTAGTATGCCAACATACATACTAAACAAGAGAACAGAACTAATTAATAACGATAGACAAATTGTTACTAGATTTTCTGACCAAATGATTGGTAAACAGCAAAACGGAATTGACACAGCTACAGAAAGCTTAGCATTACAAAATAGTGGCAATTCAATGATAGAGCATAAAAAGGGATTATTACAAGAGACATTATCAGACATATTTGAATATGCAATAGAACTTGCACTTTTAAATTGGAATACGACAATGCTATTTAGAATCACGGGAGAAAATGGAGAAGATGATTTCGTTTCATTTAATCCAGATACATTAAATAGAGTTCCTGTATTAATAGAGAGTGATACTGATTATAGAAAAAAATATAAAGAGAAGAATCCAGATGCAAAAGAAGAAGATTATAAATATATGCAATCAGATGACGGCGAAACAAGACAAGTAATGTTCGACTTATCTGTATCAGTTGGAGCTGGACTTCCAAATAATCGTGCTTATAGATATTCAATAGTAAGACAATCTTTTATTGATAAAGCGATTAGCAAAAAAGAATATAGAAAATATCTAGCTAAGAGTGTAGGATTAAATATTCAAGAAGTACCAGAAAGCCTAGAGGAACAACAGGAACTACAAATATTTGATAATGAACAGTTGAAACAAATACAACAAGTTTCTGCAATGCAAGAACAAAATGCTAATATAGAAGGATTAAATGCTAATGGAAATGTACAAACATCTTATATGAGAGGGGTGTAAAAATGGATTTAAAAGGCTATAAAATTAAAGGAACGACAAAATGTGAGTGTGGCCATGAATTTGTAATTAGAGATATGAAAAAATTGCAACGTATTAATGATGATAAGTTTTATGGCGGGGCTGTTAGACATGTAGATGAAATTAAGTGTCCTAATTGTGGAAAGGATACATTGTTACTTTTAAAACAAGCGGGACAAACTTATATTGTTAAGGATATTGGACAAAAAGAAGAAGATAAAGACATTACAGAAACGCCTAAAATTGGAGAAGACGAAGAAAATATTATAAGCAATGAAATTATTTGTCCTGTGTGTCAAAAAGCTTTTAAAAGCAAATCAGGACTTTCAGTGCATTTAAAAACACACGAAAATAAATAGATATTAATTAATTTTAATATATAGAGCAGACAAGCTGGCTAAAAATCAAATTAAATTAGAGGAGTAAACCTGGCAAAAAATCTTTTGAGGACAAAACCTGGCTAAAAATGGAAAGGAGAACATTATGGAGAATGAGCAAGAAGGAATTGATTTAGGAACAATCAATTCAGGAGGTGATTCTATAACATTACCAGAGGTAGATGAAGTACAAGAAAACAATATAGCCACAGAACAAACTACGGTGGTGGATGAAGAAAAAGAATCATTGAAAAGAAGTTTAAATGCTGAACGTAGAGCAAGAAAAGAAGCTGAGAAGAAAAATAAAGAATTTGAAGCTAGACTTTCTGCTTTAGAAGATGCATCAAAAGCTCAAGAAAAAACAACTCTTGATGAACTTATTGAAAGCGGTGTAGAAGAATCTATTGCAAAATCTATTGCAGGAGCAATCGACAAAAAGCAATCTGGATCTAAAAAACTAGAAAAAGAGTTAGCAGATATGAAGTTCAAAAATGAGTTGTTAGAAAAGTCAAAAGAAAATAGCTTTAATGACATAGTAGAGTTTGAAGATGAAATAAAACCATTAGTCGACAAAGGTTTAAGTATCGAACAAGCATATTATGCAGTAAGCTATAACAAAACAGCAAATTCTAACAGCGAAATAACTAGAAAAGTAGAAGCAAAGATACAAAACAATCAAGCAAGAAAAGAAATTCTAGGTAATATCAATTCTAATGCAGGAGGAGCAGTTGAAAATACTACTCCAAAAGTAAAAGCTACAGCAACAGAATATGCTTTAGCAAAAGTAGCAGGAATGGATATTAATGATTATTTAGCTGCAAAAAATGCTGATTCAATTAAACAGTATAATGAATATAACAAAAAGAAAGTAAAGTAATTTTTAAAAGCTTTTCCTATATTTACTACTAAATTTAAAAAATATAGGAGTTGATTTATTATGGCAACAGAAGCAGCAATGATGACAAGAGATAATTTTGCTGAATTGTTAACACCAATTCACAAAAAAATATTTTTCGATAGTTACAATGAAAAACCATTAATGTATAAAAACATTTTTAAAACTGACAAAATGAATGCTAAAAAGCAAACATATCCTCATTTAGGAGCATTTGGTTTGTGGCAAACAAACACAGAAGGAAGTAAATTCAATCATGACAAATTTGATGAGGGAGAAGTTGCTTCTTTCGAGGCTAAAAGATATGACAAGGCATATCAATTAACATGGGAATTAGTACAAGATGACTTATATAATGTTATGAAAGGTATCGGTAAAGGCGGTTCTGCTAAAGGACTTGGTAGAGGATTAAGAGCTACAGAGGAAGAAGAATCAGCAAGTGTAATTTTAAAAGGTTTTGACAACACTGGTTATGACGGAAAAGCACTATTCGCAAAAGACCACCCATTAATTAATTCTGAATCTACATGTTCTAATCTTATAGAAGGACCTTTAACAGACGAATCGTTAAAAGCAGCATTAACATTGATGAGATTACAAAAAGACGAAGCAGGTATTTTAATTTCAGCTTTTGCTACACAATTAGTAGTAGGTCCAGAATTAGAGTTTACAGCAAAGGCTATTGTAAATTCTATTTTACAAGCTGGAACAAACAATAATGATGTTAATACTGTTCCAAACTTAACAGTAAGAGTATGGGATAATTTGTCTGATCCAGAAGGAACTATGAAACCATGGTTCATTCAAGATACGAGCCTTGACAATTTACTATTCCTAAGAAGAGAAGAACCAATATTTGGTTCAGAAAAGATACAAGATCAAATGGATTACAATATGTATGGTTATACTCGTTTCGACGTAGGATACTGCGATTGGAGAGGACTAGTAGGTTCTAAAGGTGTAGCTGCTTAAAAACAGATTAAACAAGAAAGAGGGAGGCAAAATATTTTTGCTTCCCTTACTTTTAAGAAAGGAGAAAGACAAATGCCAAAATCTTATGAAGAAATAAGTAATTATAATGCAAATTCCCAGGGAAAAACAGATACTAATCTTGCAAACGACTCTCTTCATTTAGGTGGTATACCTGCTGAAGAATATGCAACTAAAAAATATGTGCAAGACTATCATGACAATAAAGAAGTTTCTCTAAAGAGATATATAGACCAACAAGATGTTGCTAAATTAAATGAAGCAAAAGAATATACAAACAGTATGATTAGAAATCAAGACTTTAGCAGTTTTGCTAAAGATACAGACATAACGGCATTAGAACAGAAACTAACACAGCAAATAGAAGCATGTCATACTAATTGTAGTAATAAAATAGATGGCGTTGTACAAGATGTAAACGAAAACTTTAAGACAGTAACAGATGCTATTGAAGAACTAAATGGAACTACTAGTGATTTAGATACAAAATATGATGAACTTTTTGGGTATGTCAGTGATGGAAAAAAGAAGATAGCAGAGGCTATTACTGACAAAGGAGTTTCAACCTCTGCTACAGATACATTTAGTGAAATGGCTTCTAATATAAGAAAAATTGAAACTGGTGGAAGTTCTGAACCATTAGTAGTCATTCCAGATGGATATATTGATACATCTGACGCTAATGCTACACCAGATAAGTTACTACAAGGTTATACCGCATATGTAAATGGCAATAAAATACATGGAACTTTAGTACCAGAAGGAGGTTCTAGTACAGGTGGAGTTATCCTTGAACCAGATGAAGTAGTTGCTACTAAAGTTTATGGAGAGGCTGGTGTCTTAACAGGAGGAGAATGTGGTGTAGATTTAGGTATTTCTATTGTAGAAAATGGAGACGCAAATGCTAAATTAGGATTCGTTCATACTTCAGTTTATGGAGATTATATTATTGCTGACAGAAAAAGAACAGAAGGAATTAAAGATGAAATAGTCATATATAATTTGTCTTCTACAAAGCAAATTTATCATAAAGATGCTGCATCAAAATTTTCTTATACTTTTTCTGAGTTAGGAATAGAGGGAACAGTAAAGTGTATAGCAGCTTCTCCTTTAGAATATTGGACCAATATAGTTCAAGTTTCTATAGGAACAGATGTTGCAATATATAATTTCTTGTTTGATGCAAAAGGAAATAATCAAAATGGAGCAATTGGAATTACTAAACCAGAAGGCTCATCAGTAGGAGATATTTGGAGAAATAAAATTATAATTAATAGTGTTTGTAGTGACTATAATGCAATTTGCTATAGTAACACAGATGCAACTACTATGGCATATTTTACAGCAACTGGATATAGTTCAGGGAAAATATGTATACAAAGTTTAGCATGGTCTTCAAACTTAGAGTTTGAGCTTGTAAATTACACTAATGTAGATACAGACATTGGTAACAATGTTATGGCACTTTTTAGGTTTACTAAAAATGATAGATTTTTAATGTATGAATCTTATTTTAATAATGGTTTTTCTACAGAAACAGGATTAATTTTGTTAGATCATTTTGTCATGTTAAGCAGTACTACTGTACGTGAAACTTTCGAAAATCAAGGTCGTTTATGTGGGCAGTTATTAATTAACAATCAAGAGAACTTTGCAATTTTTAATGGAAAACCTCACAAGTTAGAATATAGTATTTCTAATAAAACAATCACTTTGACTAAAATGTCTGATTCAATGGTGATTCCCTGGGGAGCAAACAACAACGAATATGCTTATGCAGTTTTTAGTAGCAATGATAAATATGTTTACGCTCCTCGAAAGGGCTATCAGTATCTGAATTGTTATAAAGTCGATTTATTAAATTTAGAATCAGAATGGCAAAACGTATCAGCAGAAATGCCGATTACTCCTAATGGCGATATTCCAACATTTGATTTAATTAATGATAAAATTATAGCTTTTGATCCAAAAAAAGGCGTGTTTTATTTTTATTATTCAGATCCAACAGTTAAAGAGATTGTAGGTTTAAGCTACAATGGAGAATATTATAGAAGAACTATAGGATAGGAGGAAAACAAAATTGAGAGATGATTTAAGAATGAGTGAACTAAAAGATTTATTTTTCTATACTTTCGGTATAGTACCACTCCAAAACTATAACGTTGTTGGAGATGGAATGACAGATAACAGGCTAAACATTCAGCAAGCTATTTATGATGCGATAGAAGTAGGAGCAAGATATATTTTTGTTCCAAAAGGAAATTATTATTATTCAAATACATTATTTAAGGCTAATGAAGTTGTATTTATAGGCAATAGTATAGATTCAAAAATAAAAGATGTTGAAATAATACAATTTCCAGAGTTTGCACCAATAGGAGCAGTTATAGAATATGCAGGACAAAATATTCCAAATGGTTATTTAGAATGTAAAGGCCAAACTGTAGAAACAGAAGAATATAGAAACTTATATGTAGCTTTAAATGGTGAGAATGAAGATCCACCTTCTACATTTACTGTTCCTAATTTAACAACTGGAAATAGTACGAAATATATTATTAGAGCAAGATAGGAGGTGTTTTGTATGGGATATATGGTAAGTAGAACCACAGTAAGACAAGTATTAGATGATATTCAAACAAGACTTCCTCATACATATCAAGAGGATACATTATTTCTATGGATAAATGAAACAATGAAAAAGATTTATAAAGATTTAAGCATACAGGACCAATATTCATTTACAACAAGAGCATATCAAGAACTATACACACTCCCAGAAGATTGCAGTGTCGATATGATAAATAGTGTAACAATTTCGGAAAAAGCACGAAATCAAAATAATCCTTATGATTGGGGTAAATTTAAAGAACTAAAATCGTATTTACCAAATGAGAAAATGACATCTCATGGATATTATGATGGAAGGGAAGGAACAATAGGTATTTGGCCAGAGCCAAAAGATGTAAGAAAAGTAGATATTTATTATATGAAAAAGCCACCTATGGTAGATAATCTAGATGATTATATCTTACTAGATGATAACTATATAGACTTAGTAAAATTTAATGTAATGAGCATTATTGCAATGTCTGGACATAATCCCGATATAGAGCTAGCAAACGAATATATTTTACTTTATAACAATTTAGTGCAAAAAGCCAATGAAAATAAGAATGAACAACAACAAAGATATCCAGTTATAAGAAATATACATAGATTTAAAAGGAGGAGATAAAATTGCAAACGAATCCATATTTACAGAATGTAAATTATAAAAGTAACAATCAGATAAATTACTTAGCAGGTGGAATCAGCAATGTATATCCTCCTTCTTGCATACAAGATGATGAGTGTCAAGATATGTTCAATATGTGTTTAGACAATTATCCAGCAATAAGAACTAGAATTGGAAGAACAATGATGAAAAATCCTGGATTAAAGGGAGAAGATATAAAGTATTTTGGAGTAGCGGGAATTAAGTATTTATTCTATATACAAGGTGACCAATTAAAAGATATGTATGGAACAGTTATAGCACAAGGAATAACGGGTACAAAATTTAGACATGTATATTATGCAGATGGTAATAATGAGTACATGATTTTATATGGAGAAGATGTACAGGCAGTACGATTTAAACTTCCATTATCAGCAGTAAATACTCCAGAAATTATGCCACTTCCAGAAGGAGTAGATCATTTTGAACATATGTGTTATCACAAAAACAGAATGATGGCAAGTAGAGGAAATATGTTATATTTTAGTTCTTTACAAGATCCGATGGATTGGAAAGATACTGAAAATTCTAGAGAGGATAGAGTAGAAAACTGTAATCAGATAACAGGGTTAGTAAGCTTTGATGATAAGCTAATTGTATTTAGCGAAAAAAATATGCATTTGTATTATGGCTCAAATGTTATTTTAGGAGTAGTAGATTCCTATACATGTGTAACTTTAGATAACAATATTGGTTGTTATGATCAATGCACAATTAAAGTACATAATAGTATGCTTTATTGGCTGTATGGAAGACATATTTATGAATATGATGGAAGTTCAATAAGAACTATTGAAGAGCCTTCTAGCAATAATGGAGTTACTGGAGGAATTAAGAAATTTATTTATGGAATTACAATTAATGAAGCAAAGAATGTTTCTGTAGCAGGGAGCGAAAATAAAATATATTTCTGGTTTCCAGATTATAAATTCTTTTTAATCTTTGACCAAAGACTAAGAAAATGGACAAAAGAATTACAACCTAACAATGTAGAAGACGAACTAGACTATGTTAGTATTTGTGATAGTTATAATGATTTGAATTTTAGTCAAACTCCAAATCCTATTTATGCTTTAACTGCTAACGGAACTATTTATGAAATTACTGGAGGAAGAAAAGATGGATTAGAGTACATACAAACTTATGGCCAAGATGAATTTACAGACGAACAAGATATTGTATATAAAAGACCTATTCCTTTTTATTTAAAGACAAAAGAATTTAAAAACGGAGTACTTAGTAAAAAGAAGTCTTTATCTGTTTTATGGTTTAACTATGATTTAGATGGAATCGTAAATATAAAAGTGATTACGCACGATGGAAAAGAAAAAGAAATAAAAAATGCCTTGCCTAAAGGAAAGAATAGAACAGAATGTGTACTCATTCCAAATGATATGCAAAATGTTGATAGTTATACCTTTGAAATTTCTGGAGAAGGAGATTGTACTATTTATGCAATGGAACGTGTAGATAGGACACACACAAGATAATGTATTTTAGGAAATATTCAACTAATCAAGACACATTAAGGGAATGGGCAAGGCAATTAAATATAGTAAACAAAGGAACTTATCCTTTATATGAAACTGAAGATAAAACACTAAATCATTGGAAGGGTATTTTAAATAAAAATATAGGAGTTAATACTTTTGATTTAGGAAGTAACGTAGATTCAACAATTACTATGTGGAAAGACAAACTAAACAATATTTACAATAAATGAAAGGAGAGAAACGAATGCCAAATACATTTTTAAATACTGCTAGAACAGTAGCAGCGACAAGCAATCCTCAAGCAAATGTAGCACAGGTTAATAATTCTAATACGGCTATGCAACCACAAAGTATAAATCCATCAATGCCTCAAAGTATAAATCAACCACAACCAATAGCTAATAATAATGCTATAAGTCCAATTACAATACCTATTCAGATACAACCTGTAGCACCTGCAACGCCTACACAAGGAATTGCTCCCGTTTCAAATAATAATTTACAGGCTATTAGTACACAAAATCAAAATGTAATAAGTTCAGCACCTACTCCACAAACTTATGAGCCTAGTAGTACAAATAATAATGTAGTTGATTTTAATCAAATATATAGAGCTTATCAAAGTCAATATGGAAATAGTCAAAATGCAAATGTAAATGCAAGTGGTGTCAAGAAAACTACTATTGGAACTACTATTGTAACGCCACAAACTAAAAACTTAAATACAATAAAAGGACAATATCAAAGTGCATATTCAGACACAATGAATAGTTTACTACAAAAAATGTTAGAAGGATTAGATAGTATTGAAAGCGGTTCTTTCTATGATCCAACTCAAGATAGAGCATTACAAGTAGCAAGTGAATATGCTGCAAACTCTACCCTTCAGAGTTTAGCTGGAAGCGGTGTGCTAAATAGTTCTGCTACAGCGGAAAGAGTAGCAAGAGTGGTTTCAGAACTTATCCCACAATATGAAAAATTAGCTTATGAAAGAAAGATAGCATATTTAGGGCAATTAGCTGATACTGCTCAAATGATACAAAGTTATGATGCACAACAATTTGAGTATTGGAAAGATGCAAAGGATAGAGAATTTCAAGAAAAAGAATTTGAGTTTAATAAAAAGCAAGCTGAACTAGAAAATGCATGGAAACGAGTAGATGAACTAGGTTATGTAGATAATAATGCAGCTGCTGTATTAGGAGTAAAAGCTGGAACATTATCAGGACAAGCAAGAGAAGCCAAAGAACAAAGAGAATTTGAATTGCAAAAAATGAGAGAGCAAGCTCAAATTGAATACGAAAATAATAAAGCACTATATGAATTAAGAAGTCAACTTGATAAGGACTATGCAGATTACGAGTATCAGTTACAGCAAAAATATAGCACAATTATAAATTCAAGTGGTTCAGCAGGTTCTAGCACTTCATCTAACACAGACCAAATTAGTATGAGTAGTTATGAGTCGTTAATTAAAGAAAGATGGATACAAGAAGATGATATAACGGGAGAAAAAACAATAGATAATGATGCTATATGGAACTATATTGAAGATGAATTAAATGCTGGAAGAATGTCGGAAAATACAGCGAGACTTTTAGTTACAAAATATAACTTAACTGAACCCAAAAATTCTGAAAATACAGATTTGCACATTAGTTTTCTTCAAGGACCAGGAATAAAGAATAATATTCGTGATGACTTAACAGGAAAGCTTTATTCTAATATGGAAGATTTATTCCGAGACAGAGCTAATATGTAATGAAGGAGATGAAAAAATGTTCGAAGAAGATGATGAAGAAAAAAATAAAAGAATAAAATTAGTAGATGTTATAAATTCAAATAGTAAAGCAAATACAAAATCACTTAGTTCAATTATTAATGGTAGTAATTATTCTCAAGATGATATTGATAGAACCTTAGAATTAAGTAAGCAAATTTATTCTACAATGATGAAAAATAAAAGCAAAAATAATATTAATAACAGTAATTCAACAACAGAAATCATATATAATCCCGTAGAGAATCAAGCTACAAATAAAAGTGTTTTTGAAGAAGATAACAAAGAAAAAAGCGAGATAAATAACGATAGTAGTAATAAAGACATATCTATTGAAATTCCACAAAACTTAACAAAAGAAGAAATAGAAAGTTTACCATCTCCACAAGAATTTAAAAAACTAATATCACAAACACCAGTAAAAGCAGAGAACAAAAAGGATAATTATCTAAAAGGTCAAAATATAAGTGATGTAATTGCTTCTATACCTGAAGAATCTGATGTTTTACTCCCTGATGAATTAAAAATGCAGAAACAATTAGAAGAAAAAAATAATAACAATATATTTATGAAAATAGGTACATGGATAAAAGATTTAGTAGTTTCTATTCCAATAGAGGCAGTTTCAAAAGTAAATGGTATTGTAAAATCGGGTATTGAAGGACATTCAGAAAGAACAGAAATGCTTGATAAAATGTCTGATGATGAAGTTATTAAGAATTTTTATGGACCATTAGATTCATCTAAGGTGCAAGCAAAAGAGCTTCCTGATTCGTTAATTAATGCAATGAAAGGATATCTGTATGTAGAAGATACTGGAGCAGATTTTATTCGTTCTACAGGCAATGGAATAAAAGATTTATTAAATGTAGTAGTTGACTTTATGGAGGCACCTGCTAAAAAGAGTGCTTTTTCTATATTAAATTCTATGGGAGCAAATCTTGATCCTAATATGGATATTATTCCAAACATTCCAGATATTCCAGATTTTTCAGGGTTAAAAGATTCAGAAAAATATGGAGAATATAATTCACAAGAAGATTTAACAAAAGCAATATTAGAAGATAAAAATAATATGTATCTTCGCACAGGCACATATAATCCTTCTGCCAATATGACAGCAAGTTTGGCTCTTGATGTAATAACATTTCTTGCATTAAAGAAAGTAGGATTAAGCTCAACTTCTGCATCAGTTTTGTCTTCTATAGTAAATACTTATGGAGAAACTGGAAGTGTGAGAGAAACAACTAAAGATGCAACAGTTGCATATGCTTTTTCAAAAATATTAGAAAGTAAGAGTATAAAAAAAATAGGAGAATCTACTTTCAATAAAACCGAGAATCTTGTAAAAAGTATATCAAGTAAATATCCTCAATGGTTTGATACTAATATAAAAAAAGCTATAGCAGATACAATGCCTCAAGCAGTATCTAGTTTTACAAAAACTGGAACAAGTAGATTAGTAGCAGGAGAGGTTGGTGCTGTATTACAAGAAAAAGATATATTTAATGGTGAAACGCAAAAAAATATAGTTATTGATTCACTTTTATGGGCAGGAGTAAGTTCATTAGAAGCTGGATACAGTGGTGTTAAATATAGATTAAATGCTTATAAAATGAGTGCAGAAGCTACTAATAATCAATTAGATAAATGGTATAAAACTTTAGGATTAGATAGAAATAGCACACCATCTAAAGAAGAAATAAGAAAAGCTCGTAATGCACTAGTAAAACAATATCATACAGATGTTACGGGAAATTACAGTGACCAAACAATTTATGATATAAATGAAGCTTATGAAGGAATTATGAAGTTTTTGGAAACAAATGAATTGTATGATATAAAAATAGAATATGAAAATGTAAAAGAAAAACCACAAAATACACAAAAATCTAATACAAATAATAATGCTGTTATGTTATTAGAAGATGGTTCAGTATATATTGATGGAAATACTATAGCTGAAAGCATTATACGTAATGAAGCAGTATCTCAATCAGAAGTTGCTATAGTTCCTCAAATTAATGAAGAAGGAGAAGTTGAAAGTTTCTCTCAATCTGTAGTTGTTCCCTTTGAAGTAGAAAATAGTCAATTGCCAAATATACGACCAGGAATAACAGTGAATGATGATAACGAAAGCTTGACGGTTATAGATATGAATACAGGGACAAAATTATTAACTGGAGTAAAAAATACAGAAGAAGCTATTACTAAAGTAACAGACATTTTGAGTAATGGTGATGAAGCGACAATTAAGAATATAAAGATGGCATTAGCTGAAAATGCTTATGCTTCAGGACAAGCAATAGAAAAAATAATATCAGTAGCTCAAAATAGAGTTAATGAATTGGTTAGTGAAACACAAAATAGTACTAATGAAGGAATACAGGAAAATAACGTTAATACAACTGATTTTATACAGAATAATGAAAACAATACATTACAGAGTGCTAAAAATGACACTAGAACAAATTTAAATAATCAGACATCAAATTATACTCCTCAAAATGAAAATGATGTCACAAAACAGGATATAACTTCACAGAATATATCTACTGAAGAAAATGAACAGAAAATTAATTCATATATTCAAGAAATGGCTATTAATTTTCAAGATGACTTAGCAAATACTACTTCAGGAAAAAGATATAAAGTAGGAGATACTTGGACAGGACAAAAAAGAAGTACTACTAAAGAACTGGCTAATATAAAAGATAGCACTGGAGCATCATGGCAACAAATAAGCAACGTATTAAATGATATTGCTGAAGGAAAAGAAAATAATTCTAAATTAGCAAGGACCATAAAAGCAGAAATAGATGAAGCATTATCAAACGGATATAAAAATATCTATGGTCAAATTATTATGCCTAGTGAGGATTATTTGAGAGAAAAAGGACAAAGAGATGGCGTCGATTATTTTAAACAAGATACTACTTCTGAAGAAGATATATTTGATGGTGATGATAGAATTTTTGGAATGAAGAAGAGTGACGTCAAATCAGAAAAAGTTAATCTAAATGATGAAATTCAAAATATAAAGGAAAACCTAAAAGAATCTAATATACAATTAAATAAAGACTACTATAAAAAATATAATAGTATAACAGATATACTTAATAATGAGCTTTTAAAAAAGAGAAAAGCTGCTAATATAACATCAAACAAAAACATTGAAGAATTAAATCTTAATAAAATGTCTACGAATGAAATAAAGAAAGAAGCTAAAAAACAATATAATAATCAAAAGTCTAAGTTATATATTGATGGTTTCGAAATAAAAGTATCTAATAGAGATATTGATGAGATTATAAATAGTGCAAACTATAATGAACATCAAGAAAAATATATGAAAGAGCAACTAATACTATTATCACAATTAGAAAAAATAATAGATAATGCTATTTTAGTTACTCAAAATCCTGAAGGAAAAAGTAGAAAAAATAATATTCTATGGAATTATTATATTGCTGATTTTAAATTAAATGACAATATATTTACTGTAATATTCGATATTGTATCAAGAGATAATGGAGAAAACCATTTGAGAATACAATATATTTCTCCCAAAAACAATATTGCAGATACCTCAACTAAGGTTGCTAATAATAGCACTATCTCAGCTCCAAAGGTATCTGCTACTGATACTAGTATATCACAAAATAATACTAAAGTCAAATCTAGTACCAGTACTAAGTCTATGCAGAATAATAAAAATAATACAAAGATAAAAGTACAAAAAACAAAATATTCTGATGAATTGAAATCAGGAGAATATATTGATCTAAATAATAAAACAGTTGAATCTGCAGATGATTTAGCAGACTTAGCACAAGTCTTTAGAAATCCAAACTATGAAACTTTTAGAGTTGTATATACTAAAGAAAATACAATAGTAGGACAAGAAGCATTAACAACACGAACATCTAATGAAGTAAGAATTTCTGACAAAACAAAAAACAAGACAAAATATTACTATAAAATTAATAACAGAATGGAAAGATTAGATGCTGATGGGTATTACTTAATACATAATCACCCATCAGGAAAAGCAAAAGCATCTCAAGCTGATATAAATTTAACTTACGATTTTGATAAGAATATAAAAGGTTTTCAAGGACATATAATTATTAATTCAGGTACTTATGCTATACTTTCAAAAGATAATAATGGATTAATTTTTCAAGAACAAAAAAAATTAGAAAACTATAAACCAGACGAAATAGATAAAATGATGAGTGAAGAACCTTGGACAAAAATAAAAATAAATTCTAAAGAGCAACTTGTTAGTTTAATGCATAATGTAAAAAATAATCCAGAGTATTCAACTTTAGTTCTTGTAGATGCTATATTAAGTCCAAGAGCAATTATAGATATTCCAAATTCTTTTATGAATATGACAGAGGAACAAATTGATGGTTATATCAAAAATATGTCACCTAAGTATGGAGCAACAAAAGCTTTTATTGCAACGCAAAATAAAGAGGCTTTTGAAAAGATAAAAAAATTAAAAACAATTCAAGATGGATTATTGTATTCTAATAATTCTGGAGAGTTGTTTATAGAAGAAAAATTAGAGCCAAAAGACCAAGTAGAAATAAAAAACTTTATAAAACAAGAACAGAATAATGTAAGAAGTATGAAAAAATCTAATGCTGCAAATGTAGAAAGAGATAATACATCTCCAACATCTAATGAAGATATACGTTATTTGAAAAAAGATAATAAAACAAATAGAAATAATAATAATAACAATATAAAAACAAATTTAAGTACAGAAAATATCAACCGAGATGACACAGATACCATAACTTTAGATTCAGAGGTTACAAATGCTGAGAGAGCAGATGCTTGGATAGAACAAGAAATAAAAAAAATAGAGAAAAGTGGAGAATGGGATGATACTATTCCAGTAACTAAAATGACTGATATTAGAAAAATGATTGAAGATTATTTAGGCATTAATATTAAAAGAGGTCATTTTAGACAACGTGCTTTGGCTATATATAAAACCAAAAGAGATGTTATTAGAACTAAAGAATTGAGCGATATGGATAGTATACTTCATGAAACAGGTCATGCTTTAGATATAGGAAAAAGAATTGAAATTGATAAGGAATCAATAGCTGATGAATTATTAACTGCAATTAGCAAATATGATGGCTATAAAAATGAAACTAGAAAAGTGAAGCTAGAAGAAGGATTTGCAGAAATAATACGAGAATATGCAATTATTCCAGATCAAGCTAAAGCTGATTATCCTCAAACCATTGCTATATTAGAAGGTATTAAACAAAATGATAAAGAATTTAATACTTTTATGACAAATTTGCAAAAACAAATATATAACTACATACACCAGAATCCATATAATAGACAGTTAAGCAGACAAAGTATAGGAGAACATACAGATAAGAAGCCTTGGACAAAAGAAAGAATTAAACAGGCTATAATGATAGCTATTTGGGATAGAGACTATGCTATAAAGGAAGCGGTTGAGAAACAAGCTAAAGCTAGTGGAAAAAGCATGAAAGATATTGAAGCTAGTAAAAATGCTTATTACTTAGTTAGATTAACTAACGGAATAGGAGATAAAATTACATCTTTCTTAGCAGATGGTTATATAGATGAGAATGGTAAAAAAATAACTCCTGGACTAAATCAAATAGGAGAAATACTTGGTGATGATCCAAAACGATATAATGATTTAAGGGTATATTTAGTAGCAAGACGTGATGTAGAATATAAAGCAGAAAAACTAAAAACAGGACTTAGAAATATGGACACAAAAGCAGTATTAGAGCAATTCAAAGATGATATACAAATACAAAAAGCGGCACAAGTTATATATGATACTTTAGATGGAGTATTGCAATATGCAGTTGATAATCATTTAATTACTGAAGAAGAAGCTAAAAGTTTACGTGAAAGTAATGTGTTTTATGTTCCTATGCAAAGAGTGCTAGAAAATAGAGGAAATCAAGTTGGAAGAAGAGGAGCTGTATCAGATATAATTAAAGCTAGAACTGGTAGTGATTTAGATATTAAAGATGTTTTAGAAAACGTCATAGTTAACTGTGCTAACATAATACGACAAGTTGAAAATAACAAAATACTAAATGCTTTATATGAAGAAGGCGAAAGTAGTGGACTTAAAGGAACTGTATATGATGTTATTGATACTCCGATGAAAAAGATTGGTACAGCTAATTTGTGGATTTGGGAAGAAGAGTTAAAAAGGCAGGGAGTAGATACTAGTAATTTAGACTTAGATAAAACAATAAATATATTTTCTCCAAATAATGCAATAAATGTACCTGAACAAATTACAAGTTTTATTGATAGTTTTGGCGAGAGAAGATACTTACAATTTTATGATAAGATAACATTTTATTCTATTACAGGGATAGACATTAAAACTATGAGCTGGATTTTAAGAATAAGTAGTTATCTGAACATGCCACTTCGTCATGGCGCAACAATGGCTAATTTGACTTTTGCTATACCAAACATGATTTCAGATACAGCACAGGCTACTATATATTCTACAGCAGGATTTGTTCCTGTAATAGATAATGCTCTAGGTGTATTAGGTGTATTAGCTAGTACTAACAAAACAGTAAGAAACTTTGTAAATCAAGTTTCTCCAGAATATGCTAAAAGAATAAATTATATTTATACTCTATATAATCAAACTGGAGCTACAAACTCTACAAGATTATCGCAATATAGAGAAACAACTCAAAATATTATGAAAGATGTTTATGGAACAAAAAATAGTGAAATATTAGGAATACATGAAAAATTTAAGCCATTAAAACGATTATTAGATTTGATGACATATATTCCTGAACTTTCAGAACAGTCTACTAGATTTAGGGTATTTGAAAGAAATTATAATTATTATAAAAATAAAGGAAATTCAGAAACAGATGCAAGAATTATGGCAGCACTAGAAGCAAGAGATGCTACACAAGATTTTAGCAGATCTGGAATTTTAGGTAGGGAAATAAATCAATTTATTGCATTTAGTGCAGCAAGAGTTGGAAGTGCTTATACTTTTGCAGAAAAAGTAAAGGCTAATCCAAAACAAGTAGGAATGAGAATAGCTATATTAACTGCTATTGCTATGGCTATTAAAGCAATGGGATATGACGATGACGAAATAGAAGAATTAAATCAACGTAAGAAAGATGATAATTTTGTTCTAAAAGTAGGAGATAATATTATAACAATCAAAAAACCTCAAGGAATTTTAAGAAGTATTATAAACTTAGCAGAGTACATACAAGACTTAGCAACAGGGCATATTGAAGAAGGAAAAGAAGGAGAAAAATTAGGAGAATGGCTTAATAATGCAATTATGGATAATATGCCAGCTGATGAGGTAACAGGGCTTGTTCCCAATGCGATTGCACCTTTAATTGAAAATGCCATAAACAAAGACTTTTACTATAATACTGACATTGTAAAAAGTTACGATTTAGACTTACCAAACAGTGAACAATATTATGATTACAATTCACAACTTGCAATCCTTTTAGGAAAAGTATTTAATTATTCTCCAGCTAAAATAGACAATTTAATTTCAGGATACTTTGGAGGTTTAGGAACACAAACAACAAATGCTATTGATAGTGTATTAGGAACTTTAGGAATAATTCCAGAGAAGCCTGCTATGGGAGCTGAAGACAATGCAATAGGAAAGAGATTTGTTGTTAATGTAAATGAAAATTCTGCTAGCGTAGATGAAATATATAATCTAAAAACAGAACTAACTAAAAAGAAAAATGGTGGCACAATTACTAAAGAAGAAGAGGAAAAACTTGAACGAATAACAGATGCAGCATCTAGTATGGCAATAATTAATAAACAAATAAAGTCGATAAAAAAGAGCTTAACTTTGTCTGGAGAAGAAAAAGCAGAACAAATAAAAGAACTTCAGAAACAAAAAACAGATACTGCGAGACAAGCTTTAGGAAAAGATTTGTTGTATTCTGAAAATGAAAATAAAATAGAATCTACTAAATTCTATCCTTCAAGTAACACTTTAAAGCAGAGTGGTTATACTTTAAATCTAACGGACAGCATGAAAAAAGAATATGAAAAACTAGCTTATGAAAAATATGCAAGTTATGCAAAGCAAGGAATATATAGCGAGGAAAAGCTAGAAGATATTGCATCAAAATGCAAAGAATATGCTAAAAAGGAAATGATGAAAAAATATAGAAACGATTTAGTTAAATCGAAGTAAAGAGAGGGGGAGATGCTAAATACCTTTTAAAATGATATTTACTACTAAATTTTATTTTAGGAGGTAAAAAATGATACAAGGAATAACTGAAAAGGGAGAATTAAAAAATGTTGTTGTAGATGAAACTGGTGCTATCAAGACATCATCAAGTAGTGTAAATGGATCTGGAGCTGTAAGAGTGTCAATAGAGGGGGATATCAAGCAAACTTCTGACAAAGAGATAGTTTTGAAATCAAGTGTTCTAATAATAGGACAAGAGGCTTCTGAAATTACTATAGGAAAAAAAGTAACTAATATTATGGTAGCAAATTACTCTGAAACGGCTGATATAACAATTACAGCAGGAGAAACACAATTACAAGTAGGAGCTAATTTAGCTCTAGAGTTGCCTATAAATTTAGAAGTTGAAACATTATCTATTTCATCAACCGAAGCTGATACAAAAATTCAGTTAGTTGTAAAAGGGGTGGAGTAGATGATTAATTTTTTAAATAAAGGTGGAGTTAACACCAAAGATGCAGATGCTAATTCAGAGGATATCATTTATCCTAAAACAGCGTATGTGAATGGAGAAAAAGTGGAAGGTTCTATTATGCCAATATATGGTGAAGTATCGCCCAATATTGTATTATCTGATAAAAAGCTGTCTTCAAACAATATGATGACAATGGGTTTTTCTTTAGATAATAAACTGGCATTTCAATTAAATTATGATACTCAAGAATTAATAGTATATGATAATTCTAATGATAACCTAATTGAATTAAAAAGAGAACCGTTATCTTCATTTATAGATGTAACAATAGAATATCATAAATTTAATTCTATTATAATTAGTCAATTTGGTGCTAGTGAAGATCCTGAATGCGTTCATGTTGGGATAAGTATATATCCTAACAATTCATTTATTACTGTGTTACATGTACCTACGCTAACATTTAATTATGCTACGAATGGATATCCAGAAAAATGGGTGAATACACCTGGATACGATAATACAATTATACATTTTTTTGATGATAATCCCAACAGATTCTATAGTGTGATATATAAAAATGCACCTAGATATTCTTCGGAGATTGATATATGTGTATTAAATAAAAATGGTAATTTGGGTCAATGGAAAGAAAGATATTTATTTAATTCTGCTTTTCCAATTATGATGTCATATTGTTGCAACAAAAAATTTATTAATATGAACTTCTGTGATGCAAATGGAGTTGACCCTAAATGGATAGCTAAACCATATATTTATAAATGTTATGGGAATGAAGATAAATCTCGTAGAATAAAAGAAGATATGATATTTTCAATAAATGGTAATTATGCAACAGATGGAACTAGTATATACAGTACTTCTATTGATTATGAAACTGATAATATTACTAAAACAAAACTTTTTGATTTAGATATACCTTATTCAAAAATATTATTTTTTATAACCAACGACATATTTGTTGTATTACCCGAAGATTCGAATGATTTCTCAAAGTTTATTTTTGTAATAATAGATTATGATAATGAAGATGTTTCAGAAATTACAATAGAATTAGATGAGTCTATTAGCTATAATTCATTGGCTATAGATAATATACTAAATGCTGTAACATCAAATTTTAGAACGATAGGTGTAGAGACATCTTTAAAATTAGATGGCTTAATCAAGCATGGAAATAAATACTATAATAGTTCAAATGCTAATGCCACAGAGTCAAATTTATTATACAAAAAAGTAGCATATAATAATACTGGAAAAATAAGAGGAACTATGCCTAACAATGGGGAATTAAATTATACTCCATCTAATAAAGAACAGATCATTCCAGAGGGATATACTAGTGGAGGCATAGTATCAGCTGTCACTTCTGATATAGATTCTAATATTATTCCAGAGAACATAAAGGAAGGCGTAACAATCTTAGGTGTTACAGGAACATATACAGGAGAAACAACACCAGACCAGGAGGTGGTCTAGGTGGTAGGAGATTTAAGTAATTGGGCTGTATTAATTGGAGATGCAACAGTAGTTATAGGAGCACTAACTGTAATACTAGATTTTAAATTAAGAGCTTTTAGAGATAATCAACGTTTGCAATATCGATATGAAATATGTAGTTTTGCAGGAGATATTAGAAACGGAATAAAAAAAACACGAGAAGAGTTTCAAGCTATTTTTGAAATGCATGACCGATATGAAGAATTAATTAAAAAATTAAAACAAAAAAATTCTTACATAGATAATGAAATGCTTTATATACAAGAACAATATAGATTACTAAAATAGGAGGTATTTATGGAAGTATTAAAACAAATTGGAGTAAGGTTTGCAAAACTTATAGATGTAAAATCTATTGTTACTATATTTACAACGATAATTTTTGGAATACTAACTTTAAGAGGTAACATTCCTCAAGAATTTATGAGTGTGTATTTAATCGTAATTGGCTTTTACTTTGGCACACAATATCAGAAAGTTGCTAATAAGGTAGAAGAAAAGCAAGAAGAGGAGGAGTAACTATGATAAATGAACTAATAAAAAAGGCACAAGGGGAGATAGGCTATAAGGAAGGAACTAATAACAATACTAAATATGGTAAGGCATATGGCTTAAATTACAATCCTTGGTGTATGATGTTCGTATGGTGGTGTGCAGATCAAGTGGGAATAGGAAGTTCAATTATTCCAAAGACTGCATCTTGTCCTATTGCTTGTAAATGGTTTAAAGAAAAAGGACAAATTATTAAAAATAGTGAAGTTAAAAAAGGAGATATTGTGTTCTTTACCTGGGACAATTCAAATAATGCAGACCATGTAGGTATTGTAGAAAAAGTAGAAGGAAATATATTTACAACCATTGAAGGTAATAAGAATGATGCTGTTGGCAGAAGGCAAGTAAGCAAGACAAACTCTGTTATATATGCAATAGCAAGACCAAAATATAAAGAAGATTCTAAAACAGAAACAAAAAAAGATAGGATTAAGTCATTACAAAAAGCATTGAACGAAGATTTTAAATCAGACTTAGATTACACGGGTGAGATAGGACCAAAAACTACAAAAGCAATTATGGCCCATTATTTAAGATATTACACCGAAGGAAACTTTGCAAAATGGACACAAACGCAACTTATTAGACAGGGATATAGTGTAGGACCTTGTGGAATTGATGGAGGCTATGGCAGAGATACAGAGGCAACAGTTTACAAATATCAAAAAGCCAAAAAGCTTACAGTAGATGGTTGTGTTGGAATTGAAGTAGTGAAAAGTTTAGTAAAATAGAAAATAAACCAATTAAATATTGATAGATTACTTTTATTGTCGTATAATGATTTTGTTCCACTCTTTTCGTCTCTTTAACGAAGGGAGATGCATACCTATGGGGACGTTCATAAAATTGCTAGTATTAGTTATAATTTATCTCATTCTTAAATTGTTCTAATACATAGTAAAATACTAGAGTATTCGCTGTACTCTAGTATTTTTTGTTCCACTTTGGGTTTGTTCATAAAATTTACGAATAGCAGTAAATACCAATATTGTTTCTTACTTATTCGTTAGATATATTATACTAAACTTTTTAGAATTTGTAAATAATATTTAGTTGAAAAATACTTTTATTGTGAAATAAAAAATAAGGGACTGTAAAAAAGTCCCTTGTATAAAATTATTTTTGAATTTTTATTAAACTTCCTCAATGCAAATTGACATCTTTTTAAATAAATGTTACAATTATATTACAATTATGTTACAATTACATTAAACTTAAAAAGACTATATTGAAATTACTTATGAAATAGTATAATATACTAATGAATATAAAATATAAAGAAGCAAGGGATTAACCCTTGCGACCGTCGTTTAGACTTGGAGTTTTGTTTAGCGGAGCAAACTTCAAGTCCTTCTTTATTCATATGCAAATCTTTGTCTGATTTATGTAGTTTATCTACAAGAGCATATATACAAAGAAGAAACAAAGAAACTCCAACAAAAAATTCAAGCATAAGTCCTCACCCCCCACGTTGCAACGTAGTAAAACCTAGTTGCATGATATTAGCGATTGCTTCTTTTAAATGTATTAATTAGCGGAAAAAACAACCACTAATTAATACAACTAAGTTGTCATTGTGAGGACTTCTAAAACGATATTAACAGTATACTAAATTTTATATAAATATGCAATACAAAATTCGACAAAAAGTAAAATTTAATTGATGGCTAAAAAGCAAAGAAAATGATGACATATTTACAAAAAAATTGACGTAATTTTGACGTAATGTATATGAAAAAAATGGTATATTTACACATTTTTATGTTTGAATAAAAATGCGTGTAATACTACAGAACCAATAAATTTATAAGTTTTGAAATGTTTGTAAAATCTTTAGATTATAGCTTCCGACCTGATAGCGCGGGTTCGATTCCCGCTACCCGCTCCAACGACGTTTCTGTTAGAAACTTATAGAAAAGATATATAAAAATATCATTTTGAAAGAATGGTATTTTTTTTTAAGTGTATAGAACCTTCCGGCTATGCCGGTAGTAACATAAGCTTTAGCTTTGTAATAGACAAAACTCCCTTCATAATATA
>CANRMM010000006.1 GCA_947631745.1 uncultured Clostridia bacterium | reverse complement strand
AAGGTTTTTTATTATGCCTTTATTATTTTTTATTTCCTAGCCAAATCTTGCGATTTTTCCTATACTATAAAAAAAGAGTAGATGTCTACTCTCATTTTATTCTACAAAGATTTAAAATATTCAGTTAAACAATTCACTAATTCATTCTTTGTTTCAATTCTGTTAATAAAGTCTCTCAGTTTACTTGCTTCTTTCATATTACGAATATACGCTGATAAATGTTTTCTCATTTCTTTAATTCCAACAATTTCTCCTTTTTGTTCTACTTCTAATTCAATATGCTCAATAATAATCTTTAGCTTTTCTTCATCAGTAACTTGCCCTTTAGTTTCTCCTTTTAAATAATCCTTTACATCTCTAAATATCCAAGGATTTTCCATTGCAGATCTTCCTATCATAATACCATCAACATTAGTTTCTTGAAACATCCTTAATGCGTCTTCTGGTGTTCTTACATCTCCATTTCCAATCACAGGAATTTTTACACTTTCTTTCACTTCACGAATAATATTCCAATCAGCTTTTCCACTATAATATTCTTCTCTAGTACGCCCATGAATAGTAATAGCAGAAGCTCCAGCCTGTTCAAAAATTTTCCCCGCTTCTATTGCAACAATATGTTCATTATCCCAACCTTTTCTGTATTTTACAGTAACCGGAACTTTACTTTCTGCTACAACTGCTTCCACAATTTTCCCAGCTAACTCTAAATTTAACAGTAATTTACTGCCATCTCCATTCTTTACAATTTTAGGAGCTGGACATCCCATATTAATATCAATAATATCTGCATATTGGCTAACATATCTTGTAGCATATTTCATAGCTTCAATATCATTTCCAAAAATTTGCACAGCAATCGGTCTTGGCTCGTTTTGCATATCAAGTAATTTTTTCGTTTTTTCGTCATTATAAAAAAGTCCTTTACTACTAATCATTTCTGTGCAAACTAACCCTGGTTTAAATTTTTCACATATTAAACGAAATGGCAGGTCTGTAATCCCTGCCATTGGAGCTAACAATATATTATTTTCTAACGTAACATTTCCAATATTAATTTCTTTTAAATACATATTTATTCCTTTACTACTATCCAACAAAAATCGCTTTTTGACGTTTGCCCGATATATTAAGCAACAATCCAACCATAATAAAATTACTTAATAGTGCACTTCCTCCATAACTTACAAAAGGTAATGGAACTCCTGTAATTGGTAATAATCCCATTGTCATTCCTATATTCTCTATCATGTGGAAGAAAAAAATACCTGCAATTCCCATTGCAATATATGATCCCATGTCATCTTTTGCTGTTTTAGCTACGTAAATAGCCTTCGTAATTAATATAACATACAAAATGATAATACCTGCTGCTACAATAAATCCCATTTCTTCACTAATTAAAGCAAATATAAAGTCTGTTGTTTTTGGATATAAAAATCCCAATTGTGTTTGATTTCCTTTAAATAATCCCATTCCCAATAACTGTCCAGAACCAACTGCAAGTTTTGATTGAATGATATTATAACCTGCCCCTCTTGGATCTATATCTGGATTTAAATATACATCAATTCTAGTTTTAGCATGTTCCGGTAATACGAAAAAATATAATGTTGGTACCAAAACAACTATTAATAAAATAGCTGTAATAATATATCTTTTTCGTATTCCAGCTACAAATAGCATAAATACAAAAGATACGACAAAGGCAATAGCTGTTCCATAATCTGGCTGTTCCACAATTAATAGCACAGGCACTGCAAAAGCAACCACAATCAACCCTAGTTTTAATATTCGATTTATTTCATCTCTTCCCTTTTGCTGTATCCTTGTAATAAGCCATGTTAAAAATAAAATAACAATAATCTTAGCAAATTCCGCTGGTTGAAAAGAAACAGCACCTATATCAAACCAACTGGTTGCTCCGTTAATAGCCCCTGTAAATAAAACTCCAACTAAAAGAACTAATATTATACCATAAAGAATAGGAGAAATTTTCACCAAGGCTTCATAATCAATAAAAATAACAACAATAAGTATTGGTAGGCTTATCGCTAGCCATATAATTTGTTTTCTTAATTCCTCATACTCTGCATTTTGCGTTGCTGATGTTAAAGCAACTAGTCCTACAGCAACTAATAAAAATGTACATATCAGAATGCCCCATTCTATATTTTTCAGAATTTTTCTTTTCATTCTTACTTTTATCCTTTTTCCTTTATTTATTTACGCTTACTTTTTCTTTTTTTGTTTTTTCTGTTTTCTTAGTTTCCTCATTACTATTATTTTCAGCTACTTCTTTATCTTCTATTTTATCGTTATTTGTTTTATTTTCTTGTTCGTCCTTTTTGTCATTACTCATTTCTTTTTTTGGCTTTTCTTGTTTATCACTATTTACTTCATCTTTTTGCTCTTCTTTTTTATCATCATTTACTTCGTTTTTTGGCTCTTCTTTTTTATCATCATTTACTTCATTTTTTGTTTTTTCTTTTTTATCATTATTTGTTTTATTTTCTTGCTTCTCCTTTTTATTACTCTCATCGTTTTTCTTCTTATTTTCTTCAGAATCTTCTTGTAATTTTTTTTCTAGCTTTCTCGCTTCATTTTTTATAGTAACAATCGGGATATTAGCATATAAAGCAGGTGCCCCAACTACGCCATCTTCCCCCGGTTTATTAGTCATTCTTACATCAATTGCTTCTTCATCTATATCTATATATTTTTTAATAACCTCTATTATTTCTTGTCTCATCATATCCAAAAAATCAGCTGAAATATTAGCTCTATCTTGTGCCAATACTAAATGTAATCTTTCTTTTGCTGTTGTTTTTGATTTTTCCTTTTCGTTTTTTCCAAATCTCTTAAAGAATTTTGTAATGTTTTCAAACATAATTTACCCTCCAATAGTATTAGTGTTTACCTTTTGAGAAAAAAACCTTTATCTTCGAGAAGAATCCTTCTTCCTTTCCTGGAATATTTATATCAACGTTCTCCCCTAGTATTCTATTTGCAATCTCCGTATAAGCTTTACCAGATGGAGCCTTATTATTTGTTACAACAGGCTCCCCTTTATTTGTTTGAGTAATAATATATTCATCATCTGGTACAACACCAATCAAATCTATTGATAATAAATCCACAATGTCATCTACATCCATCATTTCGCCTTTTTTTATCATTGCTGGTCTTATTCTATTAATGACTAACTCTGGATTTTTTATATCAGATGCCTCTAATAATCCTACTATTCTATCTGCATCTCTAATAGCTGAAATTTCTGCAGTAGTCACAACAATTGCTCTTGTTGCTCCCGCAATTGCATTTCGAAATCCTTGCTCAATTCCTGCTGGACAATCAATTAATATAAAATCAAATTCTTCCTTTAACTTATTGATTAATTCTTTCATTTGTTCTTCATTTATTGCACTTTTATCTCTTGTTTGGGCTGCTGGAAGTAAAAATAACTCATTGAAACGCTTGTCTTTGATAAGGGCTTGTCTTAGCTTACATTTTTCTTCTACAACATCTACAATGTCATACACTATTCTATTTTCTAAGCCCATAACAACATCTAGATTTCTTAATCCAATATCTGTATCAACTAACGCTACTTTTTTTCCTCTCAAGGCTAAAGCAGCACCTAAATTAGCTGTAGTAGTTGTCTTTCCAACTCCGCCTTTTCCGGATGTTATGACGATAACCTCTCCCATAAATTTTCCTCCTTATTTCATTTAAACAAACCTTTTTATTTAATTTTTATTTAAAAGTGCATAATTTTAAACACATATATTATATACGGAAATCCGCAAAAGGTCAATGTTTTAGAATAAAAAACATCGATTGTTACATTAAAAATAACAACCGATATTGCATTTTATTTATAAATTCTAATATAATCCACATCCATAGTAACATCACTTTCAGAAGCCCATTTCCAAATCCAACCTGTAATAGGTGAATTTCCGAGCGAGCTAGATTTTGATCCAAAGTCAAACGTTACTGTATGCCACTCTCCATCACAAACTAATTCTTCTTCCAGAGTAGCATTTTCAAAGACAAACTGCATTGTACCGGCCTGTGAACTTGTTCGATATTTAACATCTATATATCTATATTCTCTTGGATTAAAATAAGTAACGTCATTCATATTAAAACTAGGATCCATCCCTGTTGATTTTAAAGTTATAATCCCATTAACGCTAACTGGTTCTTCCGTAGAGGTTCTTCCGTAATTTTTTACTTCATTAAAATCCTCAAAATACACCATTTCGTCTACTATTCTCTGATAAGTTTCATCAATATTATTATTTCCTTGCTCATAAGACTCTTTTATTTTTGTAATTGTAGTTAATTGCGCATTTCTAACAGAAGTAGATTTGATATATATCGCTGTCAAAATAATTAAAAAACCTGTTAATGCAACAGCTACATAGACTGCCATAGAACCACTTTCATCTTTCATTTTCTTTTTCATTTGCATACGAAGATTCCCTTCTTTCATTAATATAATTATATCATAAAGTAAAATAATAAAATTGTCAATTATATAAATACATTTATCTTATTTGTTCATTATATTTCTTCATCCATTTAATTCTTTCTTCATGTAATTTATTTTTAAATGCTATTCCCGATAATTCAGGATAATGTTCCATAATAAATTTTCCATCTACTGATTTTAAACATTCTTTTCCAATATGATCGAAATTAATATTTCCCGGATAATGTCCTGACCTATATTGATCACATAATACAACAATTTTCATACCATCTAACCCTAATTCCGACTTAGAAACCGTTTCAATAAATTTCACCTGTTTATTAGGTGTAATTTCTAAAAATCTCCCGCCTTTCATATGCTCTTTTGCAGCAATTTTGCCACATTTTTCCCATGCTTTTGGTATTCCTATTCGGTTAGCCAGTTGAGTAACTAATTTTACTCCTCTTTCTTCATGTCCATAATGATGTGGTAGAATTTCCGTAGGCGTTGTTCCTTTTCCTAAATCATGTACTAAACAACTAAAACGAACTTCTAAAGAATTTGTTAAAGTGCAAGAAGCATCCAATGCTATCATTGTATGAGCATAACTATCACCTTCTGGGTGGTATTTTTCTGGTTGTATTTTTCCAATTAATTCAAAAATTTCCTTATAGTGCACATCTAGCACTTTAGCTTTTCTTAATACATCGAAAAATATAGATGGTTTATCACTTGCTAATGCTTTTTGAAATTCCTGGAAAACTCTCTCTTTCGGTAGTGTACTTAACTCTTCTCTTAGCAAATACATTTGCTCTATTGTTTCTTTTTCCACATCAAATTGAAAAAGTGCGCTAAATCGTGCCACTCGATACACCCTCAACGGATCTTCTCTAAAAGCTTCTGATGTCATTCTAATTATTTTATGCTTGATATCATCAATTCCATGAAAAGGATCAATATATTGCCCAGTAATCACATCTTTTGCAATAGAATTAATGGTAATATCTCTTCTTTTCAAATCATCTTCTATAGTAATTGTCTTATCTGTGTGAATAATAAAGCCTTTATGCCCTTTTCTTAGTTTTCTTTCAGTTCTTGCAAGAGCAAGTTCCTTTTTATCAATATCATAAACAGGAAAGTCTTTACCTCTTAAAATTGCCTCTGGAAATAGATTTTCAAATTCTTCTTGAGTTAATCCAGTAATGCAATAATCTTCATCCTTTACATTTATTCCCATAATTTCATCTCTTACAGCTCCACCAACAAGATATAATTTTCCTCCAATAGCTTGTACTTTTTCTGCAATTTCTAAAATTTTTTCCATTATGTAAAAATTTCTCCTTATTTTATTTCTATACATATTATATCACACATTTTCGTCAACCATTCATCTTGCATATAAATATTACGAAACTATTGATAAATTAAATAAAAAAATATATAATATTTGTTGTATGAAAATAATGAAAACTACGTTAGGAGACAATTATGGAACTAAATGATAAAGTAAAAAATATTTTAGAATGGATTATGTGTTTTATCATTGCTTTTGTTATGGCTTTACTAATACGTTACTTTATTGGCACGCCAACAATGGTTCAACAACCTTCTATGTACCCAACTTTAAAATCTGGAGAACGCCTTATTTTAAACAGGCTTACTCGTACAACACACACAATGCCAAACCGTGGAGATATTATTACCTTTGAAGCTCCAACAAGTGATTCTTATATATATACAGCTGACAATGTTACTGCAAAATATTCTAATGAACCAACTTCTCTATGGGGAAAATTTACTCATTACATTCTTGAGATTGGAAGAGATAGTTATATAAAAAGAGTAATTGCACTTCCTGGTGAACATGTTCAAATTCAAGATGGAAAAGTTTTTATTAATGGTGAAGAACTACAAGAAGATTATTTACAACCTGGCATTACAACAAGTAATGCAAATCGTCCTTATTGTGATTTGATAGTTCCTGATAATTGTGTATTTGTAATGGGAGATAATCGTCCAGAGTCTACCGATAGTAGAAGCTTCGGATGTATTCCTCAAGAAAAGATTGAAAGTACAGTATGGATTCGTTTCTGGCCATTAGATAGATTTGGAGGTATTTAATGAGTTTTCAACATATTATTGGCAATGAGAAAATAAAAGACCTATTAACAACAACTCTTTCTCATCAATGTGTATTACACAGCTATATGTTTGTTGGCCCAGATGGTATCGGAAAATTTTTATTTGCTAAAGAATTTGCTAAGTCAATTCTATGTAGCTCTACTTCTCATACAGAAGCTTGCGATTCTTGTAAATCATGTATTAGTTTTCTTTCTGATAATCATCCTGATTTTTTAGTTATTGACTCCGAAGATGGAAAAAGTATAAAAATTGAACAAATACGATATCTACAAGAAAAAATATCTGAAAAGCCAATTACATCTAGTCAAAAAGTTTATATCATTAATAATAGTGATTTAATGACAAGAGAAGCACAAAATTGTTTATTAAAAACTTTAGAAGAACCTCCTATCTATGCAATTATTATTTTAATTTTATCTAATGAAAATAAACTATTAAATACAATAAAATCTAGATGTACTAAAGTAAGCTTTCAACCACTGACAAATGAAGAAATGATAAAATATTTTCATACCATCAATCCAGAATATCAATTAACTCAAAGTATCTTAGATGTATGTCAGGGTAGTATTGGAAAAGCTTTAAAAGTTCAAAATGAATTTGAACTATATAAGCAGGTAGATACTATTCTTGAAAATATGGAAAAAGAAGATATTGTTGATGTCTGGAACTCAAGTGAGGTTTTATATAAAAACAAAGATAATATCTATGACTTATTAGAATATATGAATGTCATTTTAGTGACCAAACTTACCAAAAGTAATCTAATAAAATATGCAAATTGTATTACATCTGTTGAAACTATAAAATCCAGATTACTCACAAATGCTAATTATGATATGTCTATAGATTATCTTTTAATGAATATGTGGGAGGAATTAAATGAAAAAAATAGTAGGAATTAGATTCAAAAAACCTGGAAAAATTTATTTCTTTGATCCAGAAAATTTGAATTTGAATGCCAATGATAAAGTTATTGTAGAAACTTCTATGGGAGAAGAATTAGGTGAGGTCGTTATTAGCAAAAGGAATATGCCTGAAGAAAAAATAGTTTCTCCACTAAAAAAAGTAATTCGAATAGCCACTCCAAAAGACATAAAACACCATGAAGAAAATAAAATAAAAGAAAAAGAAGCATTTAAAATCTGTGAAGAAAAGATAAAAAAATATAATTTAGATATGCATTTGACAGATGTAGAATATAAATTTGATAATAGTAAGATTTTATTTTACTTCACAGCAGATGGTAGAATTGATTTTAGAGAACTTGTAAAGGATTTAGCATCTATTTTCAAAACCAGAATTGAATTACGCCAAATTGGTGTAAGGGATGAAGTAAAAAGAATTGGTGGAAATGGTATATGTGGTAGAGAACTATGTTGTTGCTCTTTCTTAAATGATTTTGAAACAGTTTCTATAAAAATGGCAAAAGAGCAAAATCTTTCTTTAAATCCGTCAAAAATATCTGGCAATTGTGGAAGGCTAATGTGTTGTCTAAAATATGAACAACCAGTTTATGAGGATAAACTAAAAAGACTCCCAAAAATTAATTCTATAGTAAAAACTCCAGATGGAGAGGGTATCATTGATTCAGTTGAAACTCTAAAAGAGATTGTACGTGTAAAATTCAAAGATGAAGATGACACTTTTTACAAAAAATACCCTGCTTCAGAAATTCAAATAATCAAAAGTGCTGATGAAGATACAATGGATGAAGAAGAAAAAGAAAATTTAAAAGAACTACAAGAATTAGAAAAACTAGAAATTCAAGATAAAGCTAATACAAAGGACGAAGATATCTAAATAATTTGAAGGAGGTGAATCAAATGGCATATAAAATTACAGATAAATGTATCAGTTGTGGTGCTTGTAGCGCTGCTTGCCCTGTTACATGTATATCTCAAGGAGAAGACAAATACAAAATTGATCCCGAACAATGTATTGCTTGTGGAACTTGCGCAGGTATTTGTCCTGTTGGAGCTCCAGAAGAAGAATAAAACAAAAAAAGATTAGATATATTTACTAAACCAAAATATCTAATCTTTTATTTTATTTCATTTTTCTCTTTTTTCGAACTTGCTCAATATAAGCAAAAATACAAATTCCCATAAAAATATAAGATGCTATTATAATAATAATGCTTACCCCATAAGCAATATTTCTTTCCGTCTCATCACTTTTTCCAGTTGGTGGAATAATAGAAAAATCCAATGCTCTAATTGGCTCTCCTTCTTTCCCTTCTTCCACTAATGCCTCCACCAAAAATACCATATTCTTTTTTATGTCTTTTAAGGAAAATTGCATAGAATTTCTTATAATACCAAAATCATCTAATCTCTCTGGTGTAAGTACAGTAGAAAGTATCAATTTAATACGGTACTCATTAATAGCCTCTTGCACATTATTTCCACTATCACTTACTAATCTAGTATTTTCTATTTTCCATCCATAATCTTTATTATATTTATCTTCTGTTAATAATTTTTCTTCTGGATCAAAATACATAGTATCATCAAAAACATCTTCTATAATAATATTATCGCAATCAAATGCTGTTATAATACTAAAAACATATTCAATTTTTATAGTAGCTCCATGCAGAATTTCTTCATCTAATTGAAGAATTACCTTATCTCCTGGTAATACACCAACATTATTCACACTATATTCTGAAGAAGGATCAACCATTGTAATAACCCTCATATATATTTCCCCATAAATATCATTAACAATAGTATCTTCCAAGTTTTCACTATTAGTCCAAAAATTCTTATGCTTATCATTTCCATTTGCTAATTGCTCAAAAGCTGCTGTTATCGGTGTTGCTACAAATATAGACATAGTAGAGATATTAGCTGTATTCGCATTTTGAAATTCCTGAACAGTCGCAGGCTCATCTCCAAGCAAACCATCTGATAGGGTACAAATTATTTTTATTACACCATCCTCATTTGTATTACCAGTGGCTTCTAGCATTTGTTTTGCTGCTGTCACCGAGGTTGCCATATACGTACCTCCATTTGCATATATTTTATCTAAATGCTTCAAAATTTCATCTTTACTATTTGATAGTTGCAACACATTGTTAGTATCCATACTATAATTAAAAAAAATAACTCCTATACTTAGCTTATCTTGGTCATTTACTTTATTAAATAACGATTCCACCAGCTTTTTTGAAGCATCTCTTGTGCGTTCACTCTTACCATCGTCCTTCATACTGCCTGATGTATCAATAATAAATACAATTTCAAGCTTTTTTAATCCATTATTTATATCTATTTCCCCTCCTGTTGTTACTGTTGAGTCTGTTAATATATAGCCATTTGACAAAACTACTTGAAAAGCATTAATCTCTTTATAAGCTATAATTCCATAGTCTAAGTCTTTATATACATACTGACTAGTTGTTTCCGCAAATGAACATTGAAAATAACTTAGAAATATACTTATTATCACTAACAATATAATCAATCGACGTCCCATCCTTATTTTTGCTCACCCCACTCTTCGAAAATTTGCTTTTACCCTTTGAGTTTCTAGTTACTCATTGCTTCTAAATCAAGTAATGCTTGCCACCTTTTATCTACCTCTTTTTGGAATTCTTCAATCATCCATTCATTTCCTGGTTTAAACATATGCTTAAATCTCTTCTGTGGCTTTAAAAATTCCTCTATAGGCAATTTTTTAGCTGGCTTATATGTAATTCTATACTTACCATTTACAACCTCATATAAAGGCCAATAACACGTTTCTACAGCCAACTTATTCATTTCCATTAGCATATCTGTTGGATATCCCCATCCTCTTGGACAAGGTGCCAATACATTTAGAAATGCTGGTCCTTCTGTATAAATTGCCTTTTCTGATTTTTCATATAAATCCTTAAAATTATTTACTGCAATTGATTGTGCCACATAAGGAATATGATGTGAAACCATAATCTCTGTTAAGTCTTTTCTTGATTGCATTTTTCCAGGTATAACACTTCCTGCTGGACTTGTTGTTGTATCTGCAAATCTAGGTGTTGCAGAAGAACGTTGAATACCAGTATTCATATATGCTCCATTGTCATAGCATACATATACCATATCATGTCCTCTTTCCATAGCTCCTGACAAGCTTTGAAGACCAATATCGTAAGTCCCTCCATCTCCACCAAATGCAATAAACTTTGTATTTTTATCAGCTGGTAATTTTCCTTGTTTCTTTAATGATTTATATGCAGCTTCTACTCCAGAACAGGTTGCACCAGCACACTCAAAAGCAGTATGAATATAAGAGTCTGTCCATGCTGTATATGGATAAATAAAACTTGAAACTTCCATACAACCTGTTGCATTTGCAATTACTGCATGATCTTCTGGCTTTAATGCTCTTAATACCATTCTAGCTACTGGTGGTGCACCACATCCTGCACACATTCTATGACCAGCAGTAAATCTAGATGGTTTTTCTGCAATTACTTCTTTTAAATTATATGCCATATTCTTTCTACTCCTTTCTTAATCCAAGATATCTATAAGGGTTTCCTACGTTTCCTGTTTTTACTACTTCTTCCAAATCTGTATAAACCGATGAAATATCTTTTGTAGTTGTATCTCTACCACCAATTCCATAAACATAACTTAAGGCTTTAACATTATTTCCATTTACATACATTCCAGATACAACATCTTCAAATAAAGCTCCTCCTGCTCCATTTAAAGAATCTGATTTGTCAAGAACAGCTACTGCTTTTACGTGTGATAATGCTTTAGCAATTTCTTCAGCAGGGAATGGTCTAAATACACGAACTTTAAGCATTCCAGCTTTAATTCCTTTTTCTCTTAAAGCATCTACAACATCTTTTGTTGTTCCTGCTGTTGAATTCATACATACAACAGCAATTTCTGCATCATCTAATTTATACTCTTCAAATAGTCCATATTTTCTTCCTGTCATTTTTTCAAATTCTTCTGCTACTTCTAAAATAACTTTTTTAGCATTTCTCATAGCTTCTGCTTGCTCATATTTATGTTCAAATAAAAATGCTTGCAAATCCATTGGTCCAACTGCCATTGGTTCTTTATCATTCAATAAATAGTGTTGTGGATGATAACTTCCAACAAATTCTTTTACTTTTTCATCTTCTATTAATTCAATATTTTCAATAGAATGTGATGTAATAAAACCATCTTGACATATCATTAATGGTAATAATACATCTTTATGTTCTGCAATTCTATGTGCCATAATTAAATTATCATATGCTTCTTGATTATTTTCAGAAAATAGCATAATCCATCCACTATCACGAACTCCCATAGCATCTGAATAGTCATTGTGAATATTTAATGGTCCTGATACAGCACGATTAACCAAAGACATAACAATTGGTAATCTTAAACTTGAAGCAATATAAATCATCTCCCACATAAGTGAAAGTCCATTTGCTGACGTTGCTGTCATAGCCCTTGCACCAGCAGCCTCTGCACCAATACAAGCACTCATAGCACTATGTTCACTTTCAACAGCAACAAATTCTGTATCAACACTTCCATTACTTACAAATGTTGAAAAATATTGTGGAATCTCTGTTGAAGGAGTAATTGGAAATGCTGCAACAACATCTGGATTAATTTGTTTCATAGCTGTAGCAGCTGCTTCATTTCCACTTAATCTTTCTCTAATACTCATATCTTTTCTTCCTTTCTTTCTATTCAACTTTTATTAATTTGTTATCCATATTCTTAATTCTTATAAAATTTTTTAGTTTTCGCCTTCCGTTTTCATTTCTATTGCTCCAAACGGACATACCTTAGCACAAACGCCACATCCTTTGCAATAATCATAATCAAAATCTTTTCTTAGTTGATCTTTTCCTACTGGAATTGCATCATCCGGACATACAGGGAAACATAAACCACACTGCTTACATTTTTCTGAAAGGAAAATTGGCTTAATACTTCTCCAATCTCCTGTTTTAAACTCTCTCGCATTACCAGCATCATAAATATTTCCACCAATTGTTAATTTATCTGCCGGCGTATTCTTATCAATCATTTTTTTACCTCCTTTGTCACTTCTGGGACGTTCCTTTCTGTGACATTTTTGTCACTTAGGGGACACACCTCCTATTTATTTTAGTCTACCTAACCTTAAGAACATTACTCTTTACTTTTCTATCTCTTAACATTATACCTCTTGTACTGATGTTAGGGCCATTTCTAAGGCTTTCATGTTTCCTTCTATCACTTCTGGCTTTTTAGCGAACTTATGCTTGAATGAGCCTTTCATATCCTCTAAGAAAGCCCCTTCCTCCATAATTCCACTAACCTTTATAATTGCTGCAAGCATTGGAGTATTTGGAAAATATTTTCCTAATGTTTCCATAGATACCTTCCTTGCATCAATTGTATAAATCTTTCCCTTATATCCATTTAATACTTTTCTTAAGTATTCTCCATCTTTTGTAGTATTAATTACAATCGCTCCATTCTCTTTTAGTCCTGCTGTAACATCTACACTTTCTAAAAGTGTATCGTCAACAACTACAACATAATCAGGTTCATATATATTACTGTGAATGCGAATTGGTGTATCACTAACTCTGTTATATGCTGTAATTGGTGCTCCCATTCTTTCTGGTCCATATTCAGGGAAGCCTTGAATATATTTTCCTGTATTAAAGGCTGCATCTGCTAACAATAATGATGCTGTTTTTGCACCTTGACCGCCTCTACCATGCCATCTAATCTCTACTAAATTATTGCTCATTAATAGAAAACCTCCTTTTTCGTTAATACTTACAGTATATTATTTTAACGCTTATCTGTCAATAAATCTTCACGCAAATTCATACAAAAATCATAGTTTCAAGAATAAAAATGGAATAGTTTAACACAAAAGCTGTTAAATTATTCCTTATTATTTTTTTACTTCATTGCTGGTAATCGAATGACTACCTCTGTTCCTTTTCCTACTTCACTTTTTATATCAATACTACCTTTGTTTTGCATTAATATTTCTTTAGCAATTGATAGTCCCAGACCTGTTCCTCCCATTTCCCTTGTACGTGCTTTATCAACTCTATAAAATCTTTCAAAAATTCTATCTAAATCCTTTTCTGGAATTCCAATTCCATTATCAATTACTTTTATATAAGCATCATTATATACAAAACCCACATAAACTTTAATGTTGCCTCCTTCAGGCGTATATTTAATAGCATTTGATAAAATATTTAATACTACTCTTTCAATGCCATATCTATCGGCCTTCACTGGAGGTACACTTGCTGTAACAAAACATTCCACATGATGTTCTTTTTTTTCAATTTCAAATCTTAATTTTTCTTGACATTGTTTTACAAGCTCACCCAAATCAAATTCTGTTTCCTCTGTTTTTGCCCTTTTACTATCATATTTTGAAAGAGTTAATAAATCTGTCACTAATTTTGCCATTCTTCTTGCTTCTGTTGCAATTACATTTAAAAATTTGCTTTGAGTTTCTTTATCATATTCTCCTTCTAATAATGTATCTGCATATCCCATAATAGAAGTAATTGGCGTTTTTAATTCATGTGATACATCTGCTACAAATTCTTTCCTCATATTGTCTAATTTTACATGTTCTGTAATATCTTGTATTACTGTTACAATTCCACCTGGTCTATCATTCTCATCCTGGAAAGGAGCAAATAAAATATTAACATATTTCTCTCCTATATTTTTCCTTTGTTCTGATGAAGTCCAATTTTCCAGATAAATAATTTTTTCCATATTGATATCAATGTTTAATTTTTGAAATATTTTTTCAAAATTATCATCTTTATCATTTAATCCTAACAATGTTTTTGCTGCTACATTAATATGAATAATATTTCCTTCTATATCAAATGCTATAATTCCATCTGTCATGTGTAAAAGAATAGTTTCCATTTGTCTTTTTTGTCTATTTACTTCATTAAGTTTCTGCTTTAATTCTGTAGTCATAATGCTAAAAGCATTTTCCAAATCTCCAACTTCGCTATTAGATTTTATTGTCTGTTCAATTTGTATATTTTCACTAGAAGCAATTTTCTCTGCACTTTTAATCAATTTTTTCATCGGTGAAACTAGCACCTTTGAAACAAATATTCCAACAACTACTGAAATAATAGCATAAGCAATTGACACAACAGCAATAATTATTTGCATTTTTTGAATTTGTGCATCTATAACACTAGTTTCTATTTGTGCATTTTCTAATTCTTTTAGCATTGAGAAATAGCTAAAACTCAAACCTGTAATTAACAAAATTCCAATAACAAAAAAGATTAATACAATTTTTACCTGTATATTTCGATTCATAATTTTTCCCTATTTTGACGATAAATAATATCCTACTCCTCTTTTAGTAATTAATATTTTTGGACTTGATGTATCTGTTTCAATTTTTTCTCTAATTCTTCTGATAGTTACATCTACTGTTCTAATATCACCATAATACTCATAGCCCCAAACCTTCTCAAGTAACGCCTCTCTCGTAACAACTTGTCCTGGTTGATTTGCTAAATAACGAAGTACTTCAAATTCCCTTAAAGTCAAATCTATCACTTTTCCTCTTACTTTTACCTCAAACTTATCTAGATTTAATATTAAATCACCTAATTCAATAATATTATCTTGATTTTCTTCTATTTGTTTATTCGGTTGAAAATCCCTAGTTGGATTCATAGATACTTCTGCTTTTCTTAAATTTGCTTTTACTCTAGCCATTAATTCCCTAACGCTAAAAGGTTTTGTGATATAATCATCTGCACCTAATTCTAATCCTACAATTTTATCGATTTCTTCATCTTTAGCAGAAATCATAATAATTGGCATATTAAATGAGTTCCTAACTCTTTTACATACTGTTAATCCATCTACCTTTGGAAGCATTATATCTAGTAAAATCAAATCTGGTTTCTTCTCAAATGCAATATTCAATGCTTCTTCTCCATCATTTGCATCCAAAGTATTATATCCTTCTTTTTGTAAATTATATACTAGAATATCTACAATTGGTTTTTCATCATCTACAATTAAAATTGTCTTTTTTTGTTGGTCCATATCATTCCCCTCCATATAGAATTCCACCTTTCTTATTATTTGCCCACCAGTATGTTTAATTCTATCTAAAAATTGCTCACTATTATTTATTCCGTAGCACTTTTTACTTATCATATTTATATCACAACAAAATCAATTTCACAAGTACTTTAGCAATTTTTATCCTAACAACGCAAAAAGAAAAGATTCTTTTACAAATCTTTTCTTTTTTAATAATACTACGTTATCCAAAAATAGCATCAAATTCTTCTCCATCTATTTTCTCTTTTTCTAAAAGAATGCCTGCTACACAATGTAATTTATCAATATGTTGTCTTAAAATTTCCTCTGCCTTCTTATATGCAAAATCTACAATACTTTTTACTTCTTCGTCTATAATACTTGCTGTTTCTTCAGAATATTCTTTTGATTGAGCAAAATCTCTACCTAAAAATACTTCTTCTTGTGTTTGACCTAAAGTAATTGTTCCTACTCTTTCACTCATACCATATTTGGTTACCATATTTCTTGCTATTTTTGTTGCTCTTTCTATATCATTGCTTGCCCCTGTTGAAATATCATTTAAGATTAATTGTTCTGCTACCCTTCCTCCAAGTAATGATACAATATTTTCTATCATCTCTGTTCTAGACATAAATGATTTATCTTCCGTTGGACGATACATAGTATATCCACCGGCCATTCCTCTTGGTACAATTGAAATTTGATGAACTGGATCTTGAGTTGGTAAAAATCTACTAACTACTGCATGACCTGCCTCATGATATGCTACTAATTTCTGCTCTTTTTCACTTCTTACTCTAGTTCTTTTCTCAGGCCCCATGGTAACTTTAACCATAGCATCTTCTATCTCTGTCATTCCAATTTCCTTTAAATTTCTTCTGGCAGCCAAAAGTGCAGCTTCATTCAAAACATTTTCCAAATCTGCACCAGAAAATCCTGATGTATTTTTTGCTATCGTTTTTAAATCAACATCTTCTCCTAATTTTTTCTTTCTACTATGAACCTCTAATATTTGCTCCCTAGCTTTTACATCTGGACTAGATACAACAATTTGTCTATCAAATCTACCTGGTCTTAATAATGCTTTATCCAATACATCTGGTCTATTTGTAGCTGCTAAAACAATAACTCCTTCATTTGCTGAGAATCCATCCATTTCTACCAATAATTGATTTAAGGTTTGCTCTCTTTCATCATGTCCTCCACCAAGTCCAGCTCCTCTTTGACGTCCAACAGCATCAATTTCATCAATAAAAACAATACATGGTGCTTTTCTCTTTGCTTCTTCAAATAAATCTCTAACACGTGATGCACCAACACCAACAAACATTTCTACGAAATCTGAACCACTTATAATAAAGAATGGCACTCCAGCTTCTCCTGCTACAGCCTTTGCAAGTAACGTTTTTCCTGTACCTGGTGCACCTACTAATAGAACTCCCTTTGGAATTCTAGCACCCATATCGGTAAATTTCTTTGGATTTTTTAAGAATTCTACAATTTCCTCTAATTCTTCTTTTTCTTCGTCTACACCAGCTACATCATCAAAAGTAACTCTATTTTTATCTGTTGGTCCAAGCACTTTTGCTCTGCTCTTCCCAAAAGACATTGTTTTTCCTCCACCATTGGCTTGATTTCCGCCACTCATAAATAAGAACCAGAAAACAAAAAATATAATAAGAATTCCAAATGGGGTAAGTAAACTTAATATCATAATAAATATAGATTCTGATTTTTCATTAACAATAACAGAACCTCGTTTCATACTATCTTGCAAAGTTTCCATTAGATTATCCATACTAGGTATATTAACTTGCTTTACAATATTACTATTTTTTAAAGTTACATCTGCACTTGTTCCATCAGCTTCAATTTCTATTTTTTGCACTTCTTCAGACGCAATCTTAGAAACCAATTCTGAATAGGAAAGTTTGTTATTATCATTGTCAAATATAGCACTAATTAATACAACAAATATAATAATGATGATTAACCAGGTAGCTAATGTCTTTATACTATTTTTCAAATCAAATCCTCCTCCATAATTCATTTGTATTTTCACATTATAGAAATATAACATAGATATTTCTCATTTTCAAGTTTTTTTCATAAAGTTTTTTTCTCGTTATCCGCTATTTGCAAGGCTTTTATTACGGATACTTATGTTTTACCCATAAAAAAAATTTTACCTTTTTTCACATAAATTTTTATATTTTTTTGTGGAATTAAATACTTGTTTCCAATATTATTTTCACATAGCCTTATAATATCTTCTATATGTATTTTCTCAATTCCTTGTGTTGTACCTAGAAGCTCATTAATAGTATATAAAATTATTCTTGGCTTTATGACATTCTCCAACAACTGAAATTTTTTTAAATCTAATATAATTTTATTTTTATATCCTACATCTTGACCATTTAATATATCATTTTTATTAAAATTATCTCCAATAATTCTTAAATTTTTATATTCATTTTCCACAATTTTGTGGAAAAAATCTTCTTCCTGAGTCATAATATCAGACAATCGATTCAAAGTTTCTACAATATTAGGATTAAACTCTTTTTCAATACATGGAATTAAAATATTTCTAACTTTATTTCTTGTATAAATATTTTCTTGATTTGTCCTGTCATATTTTGGATGTAATTCTTTCTCTTGGCAATACTCTTCAATTTCCTTTCTTGTACATTCAATTAATGGTCTAATAAATTTACCATCTCTTATTTTTTCAATTCCTTTTAATCCTGAAGGTCCGCTTCCTCTCATTAAATTCATTAAAACTGTTTCTGCATTATCATTTGCTGTATGAGCCGTAGCAATTTTATTTGCACCTGCCTTTTGGGCTACTTCTTCAAAAAAGTCATAGCGGATATTTCTTCCAACAAGTTCGGTACTCTTCTTTTCCTCTTGAGCTAATTTAAGCACATCTGTCTTTTTTATATAAATATCAATTTCATGCATATTACAATAATTTTTCACATATTCTGTTTCTTCATCTGCTTCTTCTCGTATCATATGATTAATATGAGCTACTACCAAATTGATTCCAAGATTTTCTTTTAATGAAAAAAGTGCATTCAATAACGTCATAGAATCTGGTCCACCAGACACACCAACAACAATAGTATCGCCATATTTAATTAATTCATACTTCTTTATCGTATGAAAAATTTTTTCCTCCAATAACATATAAATTTCCTCTTTTTTTATTACTTTCCCCCAAGAATAAAATTTTCTTGGGGGATTTTTTATGCATCTTCTCTATATTTATCAAGATTACCAAATTTCGTAAAATTAGCAAGCCATCTAAGCTCTACAGTTCCTGTCGAACCAGATCTGTGTTTTGCTAAAATTACTTCTGCCACATTCTTCTTGTCACTATCCTCATTATAATAATCATCACGATATAAAAACATAACAATATCCGCATCCTGCTCAATTGATCCCGATTCACGCAAATCTGAAAGCATTGGTCTATGATCTGGTCTTTGCTCTGGTGCACGTGAAAGTTGTGACAAAGCTATAACTGGAGCATCAATTTCTTTTGCAAGAATTTTAAGAGAACGACTAATCTCCGCAATTTCTTGTTCACGATTTGCTCCTCTTTTACCTGTACCTTGTACTAATTGCAAATAGTCAATAACAACTAATCCAATATTTTTTTCTATTTTTAGTTTTCTACATTTTGCACGAATTTCCATAATAGAAATACCAGGTGTATCATCAATAAAAATATTAGACTCGGAAAGTTCTCCAGAAGCATTAGCAAGCTTTATCCATTCTTCATCATCTATTGTACCTGTACGCACTTTATTACTATCAACTAAAGCTTCTGAACACAAGATCCTGTTTACCATTTGTTCCTTTGACATTTCCAAACTAAAAATAACAACTGGTATATTAGCACGAACAGCTGCATTAGTTGCAATATTAAGTGCAAAAGCAGATTTTCCCATGGCTGGTCTTGCTGCCACCAATATTAAATCTGAATTGTGAAGACCTGCTGTCTTAAAATCCAAATCTGAAAATCCTGTCGGAACACCTGTAATATGTTGCTTTTGATTATATAATTGTTCCAATTGAGTAAAAGTACCAACCAACACATCTTTTATAGAAGAATAACCCTTCTGATTTCTTTTTTGCATAACTGAAAAAATTTTCTTTTCTGCATTATCCATAATATCTTCCACATCTTGTGTTGGATCATACCCCAAGGTAATAAGTTCATTCGCTGTTTTAATTAAACTTCGTAGAATAGCCTTCTGCTCTACAATCTTTATATATTGTTCAACATTTGCTGTTGTAGGCACTTTTTCTGGAAGAGAAGCAATGTACTCTAGTCCACCAACAGAATCCAATTTTCCTATAGAAGCAAGTTCAGATTTTAATGTAATAACATCAATTGGTTGATTCTGATTATACAAATTTAAAATTGCTTCATATATTGCTTTATTATCTTCTCTATAAAAATCCTCTGCCTTTAAAACCTCTATTGTCGCCGACACAGCATCTCTATCTGTTAACATACTTCCAATAACAGCCTGCTCAGCTTCTATATCATTTGGTGGTACTTTTCCTACTTCCATAATATGTTCACCTACTTTTTTATTATTCACTAGTTACTTGAATTTTTAAAGGTCCTGATACACCTTCATATAGTTTCACATTAACTTGAAAACTGCCTAAAGTTTTTATTGGTTCTTTTACTTCTATCCTTTTTTTATCAATATCATAACCATATTGTGCTTTCAAATTGTCTGAAATTTCCTTTGAAGTAACTCCACCAAAAATCTTACCGTTCTCTCCTGCCTTCACTTTTATATTTAACAGAATTCCCTTTAATTTCTGAATCAATTCTTCTGCTGTTTTTTTCTCCATATCTTTTTTATATTGATTAGCATCCTTTTTGTTATTCAATTTACTCATATTTTCTGCATTTGCTTCTACAGCTAATTTTTTAGGAAATAAATAATTTCTTGCATAACCATCACTGGCATTAATAATCTCATCTTTTTTTCCTACACCTTTGATATTATCTAATAAAATTACTTTCATCATTAATACCTCCCTATTTACAATATCATATATTAAAACTACTCATTTTTCAAGTGATTTTCTTGCTTTTATACAAATTCTGACTTCTATAATTTTTTGCTAAAAAAGCTCTATACAGTTTATGTAAATTATGATATAATATAATACAATCTTAAATAGTAGAGGTGATACAATCATGTTCCCAGTGGTTCGAATTGTAGCAAAAAATCATAAAAGAAAACACATCGTGACTTTTTTCCTGTATGCATCAGATCGGAAAGCTTCTCAACTCGTCCTTCCTATTTGCTTCATTCTGTTATATGACTTGTACCGTGAAGGGCTACTCCACAATGTTATATCTAAGTCATTTTATGTTCCACACAAGTGGTGTGGTTTTGACCAAATAGGGCAATTTTCAGTCTTTTATGATAGTCCAGAAATGTTAGCTAAAATCTATTTTATTGTCATACTTAGTTTTTTTTAAACCTCAATAATGCCGAAGAAAAATTTCCTTCGGCACTTTTTATATTTAATCTGTTATTTCACTAAAATATTCATTGATTCGATTCATTAATTCTTGCTTTACTTCATCAATTTCCATTCCTTCTACTTGAGCACCGGCCAAGGTAATATGTCCTCCTCCTCCAAGCTTTTCTAAAATAATTTGAACATTAATATCTCCTATGGACCTTCCGCTAATGCAAATTTTCGTTCCTAATTTTCCAATTACAAAAGATGCTGTAACATTACTAATCGTAAGTAATTCATCTGCAGCCTTCGCACAAATAATATTAGCATTCTTATCATCTTCCTCATAAATTGATATAGCTATAGAATCATAAACAATTTCTGCTCCCGATACAATAGAAGAAATCTTATTATAAGTTTCCAAATCACTTTGGAACCATTTTTTCACTTTAATAATGTCTACACCACATTTTCTTAAATAAGCTGCTGCCTCAAAAGTCCTAACTCCTGTTTTAAATGTAAATGCTTTCGTGTCCATCATAATGCCAGCATATAATGCTTCAGCTTCTATTTCTGATAAAGTAATTTCTTTAGTTGCATATTCTAAAATTTCAGTAACTAATTCAGATGCTGATGAAGCATAAACTTCTTGGAAAGTTAATGTTGCATTTTCGATATAATCCGTACTCCTTCTATGATGATCAATAACAACAATTTTTTCGGTTTTTTCTAATAGTTCTGGTACCTCTACATAATTTCTTTTATGCGTATCTGCAATTACTAACAACGTATCTGTATTAATTTTTGCAAGTGCCTCAGTTTTGTCAATAATCACATTGTCATATCCTGGTTCTTTTTCTAATTCCTCCATAAAAGGCTGTAGGCTAATTCCATACGAATCACTAACAATATATGCTTCTTTTTCTAAGTTTCTAGCAAAACGATAAATTCCAATTCCCGAACCTATACAGTCAATATCTGGATTACTATGTCCCATAATAATAACATTATCCGCTTCTCTTATCAATTCTTCTAATGCATGAGATACCATTCTAGCCTTTACTTTCGTTCTCTTTTCTACTTCTTGTGTTCTTCCTCCAAAGAAATGATACTTTTCTTCTTCTCTTACAACTGCCTGATCTCCTCCACGCCCTAAAACAATATCTAAAGAAGCTTGTGCTGATTTATACTTTTCAGCATCATTTATTCCTTCATTTGACATAGCTATACTTAGTGTAAACTGCATCTTTTCAAGATTCTGCTCCTCTTTAATAGAATCTAATATGTCAAATTTCTTTTCTTCTATTTCCTTCAATTCTTTCTTTTCAATAAGACACACAAAAGTATCTCTTTCCAATTTTAAAGCCAAACCATTATAATTTGAAACCCAATCATAAATAGCTTTTTCAACTTTAGCAATTAATTGTGTCTTTTCTTCATCAGGTATTCTTTGCGCATTCTCTTCATAATTATCAATCATAATAAGACCAACATAAGAATCTTTATCATCAAATTCTTCTTCTAATGCTTTTGTTTTTGTAATATCTAAAAAATGTACAGTAATTAGTTTTTCATCTTTCAAAGACATATATGTTCCATAGATACGATACGCTTTTTTATCAATATTTATTTCGTCTACTACTCTATCTTGTTTATTATTATTTAATTGTGTCTTAATATTTTTTATAATTTCACTCACATAATTATTAATGTCAATATTAGCAAATTCTTCAATAAATTTAGTATTTTTGAACACAACTGTTTCATCTACTTCTGCAATCATTAAAGGAATTGGCGAATTTACCAAAGCAGTTTTTGCAATCTTATCAACACTAAACGTTAAATTTTTGATATGTTCTGTAAGTTCTGCTTGCCCTTTGTTATTGCTCCAATAAGCATACCAAAGAATAAATACATATACAATAATAGATGGTAAAATTAGCATTGGTTGAAATACACATAAAGTAATTAAAAGTATCGCTATAACCACTAAATATATCTTTGTTTTTAAAAGAACTTTTTCCAATATCTTTTTATTATGATACATAAATTTCTCCTTTTCCACAAACTATATTTTACTATTTTTAGCTATTATTGTCAAGTTGACGTAAAGTTGAAGGAGGCCAGATAATCCTAGCCTCCTTCATATTATATTTCTTATATTAATCCACTACCGCATCTTCAATAGATGTTTCTTCTTCGCTATTTGCTGGTTCTACTTCTTGTTCCGGTTCTTTTTCTGTATTTATATGAACATTTTTATATGCATTTAATCCTGTTCCAGCTGGAATTAATTTACCAATAATAACATTTTCCTTTAATCCAATTAATTCGTCTATCTTACCTTTAATAGCTGCCTCTGTAAGTACTCTTGTTGTCTCTTGAAATGAAGCTGCTGATAAGAAGCTTTCTGTTGCAAGAGATGCCTTTGTAATACCTAATAAAACTTGTTTGTATGTTGCTGGTCTCTTTCCTTCTGCAATAACCTTTTCATTCTCATCTTGTACTTCATAAATGTCAACTAATGAGCCTGCAAATAAAGGCGTATCTCCGTTATCTTCTATTCTTACTTTTTTAAGCATTTGTCTTCCTATTACTTCAATGTGTTTATCGTTAATATCAACACCTTGGTTTCTATAAACTTTTTGTACTTCCTGTACTAAGTATTGATATACTCCTTGTGCACCTTTAATCGCTAATATTTCTGCAGGATTCATAGAACCTTCTGTAATTGGGTCTCCTGCTTTTACTTCATCCTCATCTCTTACACGAAGTTTTGAGCCAAATGGTATTACATAAGTTTTAGCATTATCTTTTCCTATAATAATAACTTCCTTTTTGCCTTTTTCTTCTGTAACCTTTACTATACCATCTATTTCAGACATAATTGCTAGTCCCTTTGGCTTCCTAGCTTCAAATAACTCTTCAACTCTAGGAAGACCTTGTGTAATATCAGCAACACCTGCAACACCGCCAGAATGAATTGTTCTCATTGTAAGCTGTGTACCAGGTTCACCAATTGATTGTGCTGCAATAATACCAACAGATTCACCAATATTAACCTCTTCACGAGTTGCAAGTCCCATTCCATAACATTTACTACATACTCCATGTTTTGTATGACATCCTAATACAGAACGTACTTTTACACTTGTAATACCCGCTTCAACAATTTTATCTGCTATACTATCTGTGATAAGTGTATTAGTATCAACAATAACTTCTTTCGTGTTTGGATCAATGATATCTTCTATTGGATATCTACCAACTAATCTTTCTGTCATCTTTTCAACAATTTGGCTACCATCTTTAATATCTGATACTTCTATTCCTTCATGAGTTCCACAATCATGTTCTCTAACAATAATATCTTGTGATACATCAACTAATCTTCTTGTTAAATATCCAGAGTCTGCTGTTCTTAAAGCTGTATCTGCTAAACCTTTTCTAGCACCATGGGCTGAGATAAAGTATTCTAGTGCATCTAGTCCCTCTCTAAACGATGAAGTAATTGGAATTTCAACTGTTTTACCAGTTGTACTAGCCATAAGTCCACGCATACCCGCAATTTGTCTTAATTGGTTAATGTTTCCTCTGGCTCCTGATTCAGACATCATATATACTGGGTTTAATCTATCAAAGTTATCCTTCATAGCGTCTGTAACTTTATCAGTTGCTTTCTCCCAAATTTTAATAACAGAGTTATATCTTTCTTGATCTGTAATTAAACCACGTTTATATTGTTTTAATACTCCATTAACTTCTTGATTAGCTTCCTCTAATATTGACTGCTTTGCTGGTGGTACTTTAACATCATCTACTGATACAGTCATACCAGCAATAGTAGAATATTTATATCCCGTTGACTTAATATAGTCTAAAAGCTCTGCTGTCTTACTTAAACCATGTACATTAATACACTTTGCAATAATTTTTCCAAGGTTCTTTTTCATAACAGTAAAATTTAATTCAGGGTCAAACATTGTCTCTGGGTTTGTTCTATCTACAAATCCTAAATCTTGTGGAATTCCTTCGTTATAAATTAATCTACCTACTGTCGTTTCTACTTTTTTACTCTTAATTTCTCCATCTATTTCCTTTGTAATTCTAACAAAAATCTTTGCATGCATTCCTAAATCATGATTTACATAAGCCATAACAGCTTCATCTGGTGATGTAAAATAATTTCCTTCTCCTGTTTCTCCATCAACTTCCATTGTTAAATAGTAAGCACCTAAAATCATATCTTGTGTAGGAACTGTTACTGGTTTACCATCTTGTGGCTTTAATAAATTGTTTTCAGACAACATTAAATATCTTGCTTCTGCTTGTGCTTCTGGTGATAAAGGTAAGTGAATTGCCATTTGGTCACCATCAAAGTCAGCATTGAAAGCTGTACAAACTAATGGATGAAGTTTTATTGCTCTACCTTCTACTAAAACTGGTTCAAATGCTTGAATACCTAGTCTGTGTAATGTAGGAGCACGGTTCAACATTACAGGGTGATCCTTAATAACATCCTCTAGAATATCCCATACTTCTGGACGTAATCTTTCTACCATTCTTTTTGCATTTTTAATATTATGTGCAATTCCTCTTCCTACTAATTCCTTCATTACAAAAGGTTTAAATAATTCAACTGCCATTTCCTTTGGAACACCGCATTGATAAATCTTAAGTTCTGGTCCTACAACAATAACAGAACGTCCTGAATAGTCAACACGTTTTCCAAGTAAGTTTTGACGGAATCTACCTTGTTTTCCTTTTAATAAATCTGACAATGATTTTAAAGGTCTGTTTCCAGCACCTGTTACTGGTCTTCCACGTCTTCCATTATCAATTAAGGCATCTACTGATTCTTGTAACATTCTTTTTTCGTTTCTTACAATAATCTCTGGTGCACCTAATTCTAATAGTCTTTTTAATCTGTTATTTCTATTAATAACTCTTCTATATAAATCATTTAAGTCTGATGTTGCAAACCTACCGCCATCTAATTGAACCATTGGTCTTAAATCTGGTGGAATTACTGGAACAACATTCATAACCATCCACTCTGGTCTATTTCCAGATAGTCTAAATGATTCTACTGTATCTAGTCTTTTAACAATTTTTGCTTTTCTTTGCTCACTTGCTTTTTCGAGTTCTTTCTTTAAGCTATTTGATAATTTGTCTAAATCGATCTCTTCTAATAAAATACGTATTGCTTCTGCTCCCATTTTAGCTTTAAAAGAACCTCTACCATATTTTTCTTCTGCTTCATGGTATTCTTTTTCAGATAATACTTGCCCTTTTACAAGACCTGTACCTCCTTTATCTAGTACAATATATGAGGCAAAATAAATTACTTTTTCTAGACTTCTTGGTGAAATATCTAACATTAATCCAATTCTGCTTGGAATTCCTTTAAAATACCAAATATGTGCAACTGGTGCAGCAAGCTCGATATGTCCCATTCTCTCACGTCTTACCTTTGCTTTTGTTACTTCTACACCACATCTATCACATACTATACCTTTATATCTTACCCTCTTATATTTACCACAATGGCATTCCCAGTCCTTTGTTGGTCCAAATATTCTCTCACAGAACAAACCATCTCTTTCTGGCTTTAAAGTTCTGTAATTAATCGTCTCAGGCTTTTTTACTTCACCCTTTGACCACTCTCTAATTTTTTCATCTGATGCTAATCCGATTTTAATTTTATCAAAAATTTCTAGTTCGTCCACTATTGGTTAGCCCCCTCAAATTTATAAATTTATTTGTCCTTTAGAAATATCAAATCTAGCCACGGCTGTACAATTCCCTTCTGTCGTTTTTTATTTCTTTTCAGACTATTCAATTAATTACATTTTTTAATCATCTAATAAATCTTGATCATTTAATAAATTATCTTCTGCTAAATCTGTTAAATCTAAATCTGTTTCATCTAAAGCTAATTCTTCATCAGTAAAATTTTCAAATAATTCTTCACTTAATTCTTCGTTTTCTTCTTCTCCGTCTAAATTTTCTTCCTCATACCCGTCATTTAATTCTTGCTTATCTAAAACAGAATCTTCTTCTATCTTTTTACTATCTAAATTAAAATCAATTCCATCATCAATGTTTTCCTTTAATTCCAATTCTTTATTATCATGTGATAATAAACGAACATCTAAACCTAAAGATTGAAGTTCTTTAATTAATACCTTAAATCCTTCTGGTACACCAGGTTCTGGAACATTTTCTCCTTTTACAATAGCCTCATACGTTTTTACACGTCCAACAGTATCATCTGATTTTACTGTTAACATTTCTTGTAATGTATATGCTGCACCATAAGCCTCTAATGCCCAAACTTCCATCTCTCCAAAACGTTGTCCACCAAATTGAGCTTTACCTCCTAAAGGTTGTTGTGTAACAAGTGAATATGGTCCAGTTGAACGAGCATGGATTTTATCATCTACTAAGTGGTGTAATTTAAGCATATACATAACTCCTACTGTAACTGGATGATCAAATGCATCACCTGTTCTACCATCATAAAGAGTAATCTTTCCATCCTCACGAAGTCCTGCTTCCCTTAGTAATTCTCTAATTTCTTCATCTGTCGCACCATCAAATACTGGTGTTGCAACTTTCCAGCCTAATGCTTTTGCTGCCATTCCTAAGTGAACTTCTAGCACTTGACCTAAGTTCATACGAGAAGGAACACCAAGTGGATTTAATACGATATCTACTGGAGTACCATCTGGCATAAATGGCATATCTTCTTCAGGTAATATTCTTGAAATAACACCTTTGTTACCATGACGTCCTGCCATTTTATCACCAACAGAAATTTTTCTCTTTTGAGCAATATAACAACGAATAATTTGGTTAACACCAGGTCCTAATTCATCTGAGTTTTCTCTTGTAAATACTTTAATGTCTACAATTGTTCCACCTTCACCGTGTGGTACACGAAGTGAAGTATCTCTAACTTCTCTTGCTTTTTCTCCAAAGATTGCACGAAGTAATCTTTCTTCTGCTGTAAGTTCTGTTTCTCCCTTTGGAGTAACTTTACCTACCAAAATATCTCCAGGCCTTACTTCTGCACCAATTCTAATAATTCCATTTTCATCCAAGTCTTTTAAACTGTCATCACCAACATTTGGAATATCCCTTGTAATCTCTTCTGGTCCAAGTTTTGTATCTCTACATTCGCAATCATATTCTTCAATATGAATTGATGTATAAACATCTTCTTTTACTAATCTTTCATTAATCAAAATAGCATCCTCATAGTTATAACCTTCCCAAGTTGTGAATGCAATTAGAACGTTTCTTCCAAGTGCCATTTCTCCATTCTTAGTAGATGGACCATCAGCAATAAGATCTCCCTCTTTTACTTTCTCTCCTCTAACAACAACTGGTCTTTGATTAATACAAGTTCCACCATTAGTTCTCTTGAATTTTCTTAATCTATAAATATCCAATTCATCTTTTTTATTTCTAATAGCAATTTCATCACCAGTAACTTTTTCTACAACACCTGCATTTTTAGCTACTACAGTAATTCCAGAATCTTTTGCTGCTCTATATTCAATACCTGTACCAACAATTGGTGCTTCTGGCATAAGAAGTGGAACAGCTTGACGTTGCATGTTAGAACCCATTAAAGAACGTTTTACATCATCATGCTCTAAGAATGGAATCATTGCAGCTGCAACAGAAACTAATTGTTTTGGAGATACATCAACAAAATTTACCTGTTCCTTATCAACAACTGTAATTTCCTCACGAATTCTAACTCTAATTCTATCATGCGTAAATACGCCATTTTCGTCAACTGGTTCTGAAGCCTGTGCAATAACATATTTGTCTTCCTCATCTGCTGGCATATAAACAATTTCATCAGTTACTTTACCATTTACTACTCTTCTATATGGAGTTTCTACAAATCCATATTCATTAATAATAGCAAATGAAGAAAGTGCTGATATAAGTCCTATGTTTGGTCCTTCTGGTGACTCTACTGGACATAATCTTCCATAGTGAGTATAGTGAATATCTCTAACCTCAAATCCTGCTCTTTCACGAGAAAGTCCTCCAGGTCCTAATGCTGAAATTCTTCTCTTATGAGTAAGCTCTGAAAGTGGATTTGTTTGATCCATAAATTGTGATAATTGTGAACTTCCAAAGAATTCTCTAATTGATGAAGTAATTGGCTTTGTATTAATCAATGTTTGTGGCGTAACAACATCTAAGTCTTGAATTGTCATTCTCTCACGAACAACTCTTTCTAATCTTGTTAAACCAATTCTAAATTGATTTTGAAGTAGTTCACCAACACAGCGAATACGTCTATTTCCTAAATGATCTATATCATCAATATTTCCAATACCATGATCCAAGTTTAATAAATAACTAATAGATGCAATAATATCCTCTGTTGTAATGTGTTTTGGAATTAGCTCTTCCATTCTTTCTTTAATAACATCATGTAATTTTTTCTCCTCTGTAGTATCAACAATTGATTTTAAAACTTCATAATTTACATATTCATGAATATGTAAGTCACTTAAATTAACTGTTGGTAAATATTTATGAATATTAACTGTTCCATTTCCTATAATTCTAACTTTTTTGTCATCTACTTTAATATCAACAATATTAATTCCAGAGTTTTGAATATTTTCTGCAACCTCTTCTGTAATAATAGAATCTTTTTCTACAAAAACTTCTCCTGATGTTGGATCTACAATATCTTCAAAAGCAACTTTACCTGTAATCCTTGAAGCTAAACTTAATTTTTTATTAAATTTGTATCTACCAACTTTTGCTAAATCATATCTTCTTGGGTCGAAAAATAAACCATTAAACAAATTTCTAGCAGCATCTGCTGTTGGAAGTTCTCCTGGTCTTAACTTTTTATAAATTTCAATTAAAGCTTCATCTTGTGTCTTTATTGGATCTTTTTGAATTGTTGCATTTATCTTTGCTTCATCTCCAAATAGTTCCATAATTTGTTCATCTGTAACAACACCAATTGCTCTTAATAATGATGTTACTGGCAATTTCCTTGTTCTATCTACCCTGGCATAAAATACATCATTTGCATCTGTTTCGTATTCAATCCATGCACCTCTAATAGGCATAACTGTAGAATTATAAATTTTCTTTCCTGTCTTATCATAGTCAAATGCATAATAACATCCTGGTGAACGTACTAACTGACTAACAACAACTCTCTCTGCACCATTAATGATAAAAGTTCCACTATCTGTCATTAATGGAAAATCCCCTAAATAAATCTCTTGTTCTTTAATCTCTCCTGTTTCTCTATTAATTAATCTAACTTTAACATGTAGTCTCGTCGAATATGTAGCATCTCTCTCTTTAGCTTCTTCTAACGTGTATTTTGTCTTTTCTTCCATATAGTAATCTAAAAATTCAAGAACCAAATTTCCTGAATAGTCAACGATTGGAGATATATCTCTTAATATTTCTCCTAGTCCTTCTTCTACGAACCAATCGTAAGAATCCTTTTGGACTTTAATCAAGTTTGGCATTTCGGTAGCGTCACCGATTTTTGCAAAAGTCTTTCGAGTACATTTCTCGTACTTAATGTCTTTTACCAACAAAATCACCCCTAAAAAATACTAAGCAGATTAAAATATATATGATATTATAAAAAAGTCCTTCTTATACATTATCTTAGTTTACCAAAATAATAACTTTCCTGCTCCCTAAAGTCTTATTTCCGTAACTTCAAAAATGCAAATTCCTCTTTTTTATAATTTACATAACGAATGAAAAACAGCAATAAAAAGTTAGGTCGGTAAATTTATCTTTTTTACCAACTTAACTTTTTGAACTTCTTTTCTATTACAAAATGTTAATAAAGCTTGTCACCTTATATTAACCATCCTTACTATAATATATCTTTATTTCTTATATCCGTAAATCCCTATAATAATTTAGTATACAATATTTAATCAATGCTTGTCAACCATTTTTTCATATTTTACGAAAAATTTTATTCAATAATCATCTATTGCATTTTCAAAAAAGATATAGTAGAATAAAAAACGTTATCATAAAGAAAGGACTTTTAAATATGCCTATTATTTTTAAATATTTAATTACTTTTATTGTTTCTATGGTTCCTATTATCGAACTAAGAGGAGCTATTCCTGTTGGTGTTGGAATGGGACTATCCTATTTTGAAGCATTTATATGTAGTTTTATTGGAAATATTATTCCTATTTATTTTATTGTAAAATTTATTAGACCATTATTTGATTTTTTTGGAAGATGGAAAATTTTTAAGAAAATTATTGATTTTGCTACTGAAAAGGCAACAAGAAATATCGAAAATAATCCTCGTTTGCAAAATTTCACTGCCTTAGGCTTATTTTTATTCGTTGCTGTACCTTTACCAGGAACAGGTGCCTGGGTTGGATCATTAATTGCTAACTTTTTAAATTTACCACCTAAAAAAGCCATTCCACCAATTATAGCCGGTGTATTTACCGCTGGAATCATTGTTCTAACAATTACTGCTATAGCAGCTGGTGGCCTTCAAGCCATTTTTGAACAAGCTCAAGTATAATTCCAAAAAATTTTTATATTATATAATATTTGAAAAAAGTATGTGTACTCTAAGATACACATACTTTTTTGAAAAATAATTTTACAACTATTCTCTTTTATCATCTTCCTTCTTCTCGTTATTATCATTTTCTTCTTCAATAACAATATCTTCTGGCAAATCTAACCCCATATCATCCAAAATTCTGGCATATTCATCTTCTAATTTTCTATCCCTCATTAATCCCATTTTTCTCATCTCCTATTTTCATTTTTTCAAATTCAATTGTAACTTTAAATAAATCACCATCTAAATATATCTGAAATTTTCCACCTTGAAGCTCTGTTAAACTAGTAGCAATTGAAAGACCAAGTCCGCTTCCCTCTGTATTTCTAGAAGTATCACCTCTTACAAACCTTTGCATCAACTCATCTGCCGTAATATTTAACTTTTCTTTTGAAATATTTTTAATTTGAATTACAACACTATCAGCATTGTCAATAATGTCTGTATATACTCTTGTACTCTCCATTGCATATTTGGATACATTAGAATACATATTTTCTAAAATACGATACATATATCTATTATCCGCATAAATATATACCGGTTCCTCAGAAAATGTTATAATTTCTTCTAATTTACGAGTCTTAAATTTATCTTCAAATTCACCTGAAATTTGTTTAATAAGTTCATTTATCTCTAACTTTTCCTGACTAAGTTTTATGTTTCCCGAAGAAGCTTTAGAAGCTTCTACTAAATCTTCCGTTAATTTCTTCAATCTTTGAGATTTATTATCCAATATTGCCAAATACTCTTTTGCCTTATCATCAGTAATTTCTTCTTTTTTCAATAAATCAATATAGTTAATAATAGAAGTAAGTGGTGTTTTTATATCATGAGACACATTTGTAATTAACTCCGTCTTTAATCTTTCACTTTTTAATTGCTCTGAAACTGCATTAGAAAGTCCACCTGCAATATCATTAATATACATAGCTACTTGTTTTAACTCTCCTTTAAACTTCTTTTCATCTAAATGAATATCTGTATTTCCATTATATATTTCTTTCAAAGCATCTTTTATTTTTTTCAAAGCTACAATTACTCTAATAATAGAAACAAATGTTAATAAATATAATGCCATTAAGCAAATAACCCCCATAACAGATCTTCTAAATAAAGCATAAATAAGCCAGTTTGCTATAATAAATCCAATAAATAATATAGAAACTCGCAAAGATACTTTAGTATTTTCCATCATTTCTTTTATTTGCTTATATATCCAATAAATAAATGTTGTTTCTATAAAACTATGTGTCTTTAATCTTTTTACTATTGTCTCTAATAAAACAATACTTGTAATATAAAAAGTTCCTAATCCCATTCCGAGCAAAAATTAATTCTAATAATGGTCCATTATTAATACTAATCAAGCAACATAAAAAAGAAAAAACATAAAACGGTATAGATAACATTAAAACAATTTCCAAACTCCATTTATCTAAAAAGTTTAAGTGAATACCTTCTTCTCTAGCAGTTCTTCCAATTCCTAATAAAATAACCAAAATCATAATTCCAAATAAAAATATAATTCCAGGTATAATATAAATAGAAAGTTCTCGTAATGTTGAAATTATATTATATACCCAATAACGATAAAAATAATTATCATAATTAGGAACATCTTCTAAGATGCAAGTATAAATTTCATATTGACCATCCTTTAAATTTTTTCGATAGAAATCTGTATTTTCATCCATATTACTCTTTAATGTTTGAATAGAAGTATCTATCTCCCCATTTGCATATTGCCAATATAAACGATTTGATAAAATATGAGATTTAATTGCTTCAATTGTGTTATTATCAATACTATCTTCAACATTTGTATAAACTGAATTATTTTCATGATCAATAATTAAATAGTTAAAATTAGATTGAAATCTTAAATAATAAATAGGTATTTCTACACCATTATCTTCATCACCAATAATAGAATAAGAATAATAGCCATAAATCAGTCTTTCCCCATATAGCCCTTCTCCATATTCTTCCTCAATATTAGCATATATTTGATTAATGCCATTAATTTCACTAATTGCTTCTTCTATAGATTCTGCATACGAGTCAGCAAAATCTACTGATTCAAAATATGTTTGGCCTTTTCTCATAGAATTTGTACTATTAACTAATGCCATCAAACAAGCAAGTAGAAGAATAAATAACAATGGTATCATAAAATAAGATAAATTTTTAAATACACGAATCCAGCAAATTTTTCTTTTTGTCTTTTCCATCTATCACTTCTCCTTATTATAAAAATCTAATTTTCAAGGTTCTCTATTTTATAACCAACTCCCCATATAACCTTTAAATATTTAGGTTCTCGAGGATTGATTTCTATTTTTTCGCGAATGTGCCTAATGTGAACAGCTATAATATTTTCTGCTCCATAACTTTCTTCTTCCCATACATTTTCATAAATTTGCTCTATGGAATACACCACTCCCTTATTTTTAGTCAAAAATTTTAAAATATTATATTCCGTTGGCGTTAGTTTTACTTCTTTTCCCTCTACCTGAACTTGTTTAGTTATATCATTTATCTCTAATTGCCCTGTTCGATAAATTCCTTCTTCTCCATTTTTTGCAATTGATCCTAGAGAAGTATATCGTCTTATTTGAGAATTTACCCTTGCTATTAATTCTAATGGATTAAATGGTTTAGTAATGTAATCATCTGCTCCATTATTAAGTCCTGCTATCTTATCATAATCTTCTGATTTTGCAGATAGCATAATAATAGGAATCGCTTTATCTTTTCGAATAATATTTGCTACACTAATTCCATCTAATTCTGGCATCATAATATCTAATAACACTAGATGAATCTCTTCTTTATTAATTACTTCTAAAGCCTGTCTACCATTATAAGCTTTAAAAATATGGTACCCTTCTTTTGAAAGATATATTTCAATTGCCTTTACAATCTCTTCATCATCATCTACTACCAAAATATTATACATAAACTAACTCCCCTTATTACTTCTTTTCTATTATATCATATAAATAACATAATGTAAAAAATCCCTTTGTTCCTTAATAACTATAACACATAATTATTAAGAAAAAAGGGATAAAATTATTAATTTTTTCTTAAAATAAATCTTTAATTTTAAAAATTATTCTTCAACTAGTTGACTCTTTTTTCTATTCTTATACTCTATGTAATCTGTTACAACTAATTTTAAAACTGCAATAACAGGAACTGCCAAGAACATACCCCATATACCAAAATATGCTCCTCCAACAGTAACACCAAAAATTACTAATAAAGGACTAATTTTTAAAGATGACCCTATAATCTTTGGATTAATAATATTTGCATCAATCTGCTGTAAGATAACAACTACAATTAACATAGCGACAGCTTGACCTAAACCACCTGTTAAAATTGTAATTATTGTAGCAATAATTACTGCTATAATTGCTCCAAAATAAGGTATCATGTTAAATAATCCAATCATAAATCCTAATAAGATAGCATATTTAACTCCTAAAATAGACATCGCAATAGATGTAATAATTCCTACCACAATTCCATCAATAAATTGCCCTGCTAGGAAATTAAAGAAAATAGAATTGGTTCTTTCAAAATATCTTCCTAAGTGATGATAGCTTCTTTCCTCTAACATTGCTCTAGCAAGCTTCTTCAAAAATTCTAAAATTTCTCTTCTTTGAAGTAACATATAAACAGATACAATAACTGCCACAAAGAAGTCAAAAATTTTTGTTGCAAAGTTAATCGCACCTTTTGCATAATCCGCAATTTTTTCTAAATTAATATATTGTTTAAAATCAATATTACGAATATTATTAATAAGTTCCGAAACGACTTCACTTTTTAAAATAGAATCCTCAGGTAAGTTTGCATACCCATTCATCGTGTCATTATAATATCCTTGAAAGTTACTGACTAAATCAATAATACTGGTAGAAATAACTGGTATTAAAAAAGTAAAAGAAATTACAATAAGAATTACTACAATAAGATATACAGTAAGAACAGATAATCCTCTTGCTCTTTTCTTAATAAATTTTAATTTCTTTGCTTTTAGATAAATATTCTCTATCTTTCTACATGGTATGTATAATAAATAAGCAATTAATATTCCAATTAGGAATGGCATCAAAACATCCAATAATTCTTTAATCCAATTCCCTATATCTTGAAAATTATCCAAAGTCTTATAAACTGCAATAACTGCTACTGCAAACAAGAACCAGTAAAGCCATTTTGTAATTGTTTTCTTTTTTTCTCCCATATTATCAGCTCCTCTCCTATATTTCCAAACCTACTGGGCAATGGTCACTACCCATAATTTCTGAGAAAATATAACTCTCTTTAATTTTCCCTTCTATTGATTTTGATACAATAAAATAATCTATTCTCCAACCAGCGTTTTTCTCTCTAGCATGGAACATATATGACCACCATGAATAACAATTTTCCTTATTTGGATATAAGTAGCGAAAACTATCTGTAAATCCTGCTGATAAAAGTTCTGTCATTTTTCCTCTTTCTTCATCTGTAAATCCTGCATTTCTATGATTTGTCTTAGGATTTTTTAAATCTATTTCCTGATGTGCTACATTCAAATCTCCACACAAAATAACTGGCTTTACTTTATCTAATTTTAAAAGATATGCTCTAAAGGCATCTTCCCATATCATCCTATAATCCAATCTTTCTAGTTCTCTCTTTGAATTTGGTGTATAGCAATTCACCAAATAAAAATCTTCAAACTCTAAAGTAATAACTCTTCCCTCTTTATCATGTTCATCTATACCAATTCCATAATGAACTGACATAGGCTCTTTTCTGGTAAAAATTGCAGTTCCAGAATATCCTTTTTTTTCAGCACTATTCCAATAGGCATAGTAACCATCAAAAATATTTCCAATTCCTTCATCTATTTGATCTTTTTGCATTTTTGTTTCTTGAATGCAAAAAACATCTGCATTTATTTCTTTAAAGAAATCTTGAAAACCTTTATTAATTACTGCTCTTAATCCATTTACATTCCACGAAATTAATTTCATTTTTTTACTCCTATCAAAAGAAAAACAGCTCAAAATTTACTTTTGAGCCATTTTCCGTTTTTATTTTAAAAAACATATACATAACATTCTAAATCACGTCTTCCAAATTGTAGTGCTTCACCATGTGTATTCATAAAAATGTCTAATTTACTACTTGAGATGGCTCCACCTCTATCTTGTACTACAAACCATCCTCCATTTGGTTCGTCCTTAAAATATGGTATATAAATAACTGTACCCATTGGATAAGCAGAACCTGCAGCTACAGTATACCAAGCACATGCTGGTGCTCCTGAAGCTGTAATACCATTTGATTTACCACAACAGCTAACACAAGGACAATAAGCTGATGTATTAAATGTAACAACTTCTGGTGTAATATCTGCTACTTTTTTTGCAAGAGTAGTAGAAGCTGTTAAAGCTGGATTTGAAGTAGCTGTTCTTGAACTTCTTGATGTAACTTGTCTTGTTCTTACTTCTATAATTTTATCAATTGGTTCCTTAATAACTTTTGAAGATATTTCTACTTTTTCAATTTCTTTATCATTCTGATATTTTACTTTATAAGTAACTTCTTTTTCACCATCTACACCATCTTGAACTACACTATTTTGTGTTGTTCCTGAACCTGTTGAAACATCTTTTGTAATTGTTTCGTATGGTATTTTTACTTTTTCTTTAACAATCTTCTCAACGATTTTTGAATAATTTTCTTCTAATACTTCTTCTACTGAAACATTTTCTGATGTTTCTACTTCTGAAGAAATAACAACTTCTTCTGTATCTTTTGAAATAATAATTGTTTTATTATCAGAAAGTTCTTCATCTTCATTTGGTGTAACTTTCTCATTTTCAAGTAATATAATATGATTTTCATCTAAAATTTCTTTTATATTTGTTTTAGTTGTTAAAACATTCATCTCATAACCACTAGCTAATACTATTTTAACACTATTAACTTTGACATTACCTGCCATAACACCAATTCCTAAAAGGAAAATAAGTACAACAGTAATACATATTATCTTTTTTAATGATATTGATGCTTTATCATCATTTTTCATAAGAAATTTGTTCCCTCCTTTAAAAGCAACATCTACATTATAACATTTCTAGAATGATATGTCAAATTTTGATATATTGTCCAAAGTACTGATATATTAATATTATATGTTGCTTGTACTAAGAATATGACTACGGAATAGTACATTTTGGAAAATTTTAATTTTTTTTCACTTCTTGTTTATGTTTTACATAATATATATCGAGGATAAACACAAGGAGAAAGGAAGTAAATTAACCATGGCAAAACTATTAGAAGTAAAAAACCTAAATAAAAAATATCAAGGTTCAAAAAATGAAATTCAAGCATTAAAAGATGTAACTTTTCATGTCAATGAAGGTGAATTTTTTTCAATCATTGGTCCAAGTGGGTGTGGCAAATCAACTCTCCTTTCTATTATTGCAGGATTAGAAGCTAAATCAAGTGGAGAAATATACATACAGGGAGAACAAATTAATGGTATTTCTTCGAAAATTGGATACATGCTTCAAAAGGACTGCCTACTAGAATGGAGAACAATTCTTAGCAACATTCTATTCGGACTCGAAATAAAAGGAAAAGTAAATTTAGAAACAAAAACTTATGCAGAAGAATTATTAAAAAAGTATAATTTATATGATTTTAAAGACAAATATCCTTCAGAATTATCAGGTGGTATGAGGCAAAGAGTAGCACTTATTAGGACACTAGCTGTAAAACCTAAAATCCTTCTATTAGATGAAGCTTTTTCTGCCTTAGATTATCAAACTAGAATTATGGTTACAAACGATATTTATGAAATTTTAAAAAAAGAAAATATCACAACAATGATGGTAACACATGATATTTCGGAAGCAATTAGTATGTCTGATAGAGTATTAGTTTTAACAAAACGTCCTGGAACAGTAAAGAAAATACACACTCTAGAATTTGACATGGAAAATAAAACTCCTATTAATTGTCGACAAAATCCAAAATTCACAGAATATTTTGATACTCTATGGAGGGAGTTGGGTATAGATGAATGAAAACAGCATTTCAGCAGAACGAAAACAATATTTAAAAAAGCAAAAACATAAAAAATACCTAATTTTATTTACACAAATAGCAATTCTTATTTGTTTTTTAGCAATATGGGAAATACTAGCAAATTGTGGCATAATTGATAGCTTTATTATGAGTCAGCCTAGCAGAATTCTAAATACCTTTTTTAATTTAACCTCTAATGATTTATTAATGCATATTTGGGTCACCACCTATGAAACAATAATAGGATTTTTAATTGGTACATTTCTTGGAACCTTAATAGGCATAATTTTATGGTGGTCAGATTTTATTGCAAAAGTTTCAGAGCCTTTTTTAGTAGTATTAAACAGTCTTCCTAAAGTAGCCCTAGGTCCTGTAATAATTATATGGGTTGGTGCTGGTACCCCCGCCATTATTGTAATGGCTATCGCCATCTCTTTAGTTGTTACAATTCTAGAAAACTTAAATGGCTTCATGAAAACAGATACAGAAATTATAAAAATGGCAAGAACATTTAAAGCAACAAAATTTCAAATATTAACCAAAGTCATTATTCCAGCAAATCTATCAACTTTTATAAATTCACTTAAAGTAAATATTGGACTTTCACTTGTTGGCGTTATTTCTGGAGAATTTCTAGTTTCTAAAGCTGGGCTTGGCTATTTAATTGTTTATGGAGGTCAAGTATTTAAACTAGACTTAGTAATGACAAGTGTACTTATTTTAGGGATTGTCGCTGGATTAATGTATGCTTCAGTTCTTCTTCTTGAAAAAATTATTCTTCGTACAAAAAAATTTAGATAATATATGAAAGGAGAGCAATACTTTGAAACGAACAATCACAATCATCATAGCAATTGTCATAATAATTGCCATTGCTATAGGAATAATATCGTCAAGGAACTCAGAACATGCTACTTCTGATTTAAAATTAATAAAAGTAAATGAAGTAACACGTTCTGTTTTTTATGCACCCCAATATGTTGCCATTAGCCAAGGATTTTTTAAAGATAATGGTATAGAAATAGAATTAACAACTGGTCAAGGTGCTGATGCAGTTATGACTGCTGTTCTTGCAAATCAATGTGATATAGGATTTGCAGGTCCAGAAGCATCTATCTATGTTTATAATGAAGGAAAAGAAGATCATACACAAGTTTTTGCACAACTAACTAAAAAAGATGGTTCTTTTTTAGTAGCAAGAAAAGATACAGATTCATTCGACTGGAATGACTTAAAAGGAAAAACTGTTATTCCAGGTCGAAAAGGTGGCGTGCCTTACATGACACTAGAATATGTATTAAAGCAAAATGGAATCAATCCAGAAACAGATTTAATATTAGATGATAGCATAAAATTTGATCTAATGGCAGGTGCTTTTGCTTCTGGAAATGCTGATTACGTCACTTTATTTGAGCCTACAGCCTCTTTAACAGAACAAGAAGGAAAAGGATACGTTGTAGCATCTGTTGGCAAAGAAGCAGGTGAAATTCCATATACAGCATATTTTGCAAAAGAAAGCTATATCCAAAATAATGAAGATACTATTCAAACCTTTACAAATGCTATTTATAAAGGACAACAATGGGTAAAATCACACACTTCCAAAGAAATTGCAGAGGCTATACAAGACTTCTTTCCAGACACAGATTTAGCTTTATTAGAAGCTTCTATTCAAAGTTATAAAGATATTGATGCTTGGAATGAAACTCCTATACTAGAAGAAGATGCTTTTAATAGATTACAAGAAGTAATGACACTAGCAGGAGAATTAGAACAAAAAGCTCCTTATACAGAAATAGTTAATAACATATATGCTAAAAATGCAATTAAATAATAATATAAACTAAATAAAAAGAAAATGATAATGATTTTTTATACATATCATTTTCTTTTTATAATCTTCAAAAATTATTTTTTTCATTACTATTACCATTTTCCTTATTTCTATTTGATAATACAATTGGAAGTACAATAGCCAATACTATTCCTACTAAAAATAAAATTACCAAAAAAGAAATTAAAATAATTAATACTAATGCCATCATAAAGCCTTACCTTCCCCTATTTCAAAAATTTTCTCAGCATTATTATAAGTATACTTTGCTATTTCTTCTATAGTACATTTTTTCACCTCTGCAATTTTTTTTGCCATATAATAAACATTTCTAGAATCATTTCTTTTTCCTCTATTAGGCTCTGGTGAAAGGTATGGACTATCTGTTTCAATCAAAATTCTATCTAAAGGAACCATTTCTATCATTTCATCTGCATTTTTAGCATTTTTAAAAGTAATAGGGCCAGCAAAAGAAATAAAGAATCCTAACTGAAGTGCTTGTTTAATTAGTTCTCTATTCATAGGACAACAATGAAAAATTCCTTTTTTATCAACAGTAATTTTATTTTTTAAAATATCAATTGTATCATCAGCCGCTTCCCTTGTATGAATAACAATTGGTAAATTCAATCTATTTGCCAATTCTATCTGCTTCATAAATGCATGTTTCTGTAAGTCTTTATTTTCCTTATTCCAATAATAATCTAATCCAATTTCTCCTATTGCTACAATTTTTTTACTTATTTTATCTCCAAGAATTCGTGAATTTGATGGTATGTTTTCCACACTTTTCACATAATTTTTCATTAACTCCTCTAGCTCTCCAATTTGTTCATCAATTTTATCCTTCGAATTCGGTATATCATTAGGTGAAATACCACAAATAACATACATCCAATCATAATCCTTCGCAATCTCTATCGCCTTTTTAGAAGATGCTAAACTATATCCGGCATTAACTAACTTTTTAACGCCGGATTCATATACCTTTTGAATAATCTCTTCTCTATCCTCATCAAACTTTTCATCATTATAATGTGCATGTGTATCAAATAATTCTATACTCATTTTTTATCCTCTTCAAACATAGCAACAACACTAGCAATTGCATAATCTTTAATATGAGAAATACTAATATCAATATTTTTTAAATTTTCTAAACGTCCTTTTTTTAATTTAGCCACATTAATAGCAGGTTTCCCCTCTTTATCATTAATAATTTCTATTTCTTTCCATAAAGCATCTTCCTTACAATCTATATGTGTAGATATTGCCTTAAATGTAGCTTCTTTAGCAGCAAATCTTCCCGCAAAATGCTGATATTTCATCTTTTTAGATTTATTGCAATACTCTATTTCTTGCTCTGTATAAATTTTATTTAAAAAATTATCCCCTATTTTATTAACTGCATCTTTAATACGCTCTACTTCAATAATATCTACACCTGTTGTTACTTGCATTTTTCCTCCACTCTATTTAAGTACCATTATAATAATACCCAAAATATTAATAACAATCAAAATAGTTACAACTACAAACAATTTTTGGTTTGCTCTGTTAGTTGATTCCATATGATACTTCTTATACAATACCTCATATTTACTTTTTAATTTTACAAATATATCTTCTGTCTCAAAAATAGCATTCCATTTTTTTATAAGAACCTTTCCAAAATCATCATTTGTAATTTCTTGAATCCATAAATCTTTCGTAAATTTCAAAAAATCTTTTTCGGAAGACTTAAATTTTTCCATTTTATTGAATTCATAATTCAATTTATTTAATAACACCTTTTTATACAAAGAAATAATATAGGTATACAAATACTCACTCTCAAATTTCTGTGCTACCAAAGTATAATTAACTGGATTAATATCAGAAGTTAATAAAACTGTACCTAAATTTGAAAATCCATATTTCACATACTTATTTTCATACATTTCTTTTTCTTGATTCTGATAAGCCATATCAGTTACTTGCCTACTTGCAGGTAAAATCTCACGATATTTAAAAAATGCATTTTTTACATTTTCATTCTCACCATTCTCATTCCAAGAGCTTTGATCTAAACACGCATAAGAATAAACTATAAACCTTTCACTATCCAAATTTAACTTTTTATTAGCTGTTTTTCCTCCAGTGATTTCTTTCACAACTTCTGATATCTCTTGTACATCTTTAAAAACATCTGATTGAATTCTAATATTTTCATATTCCTTCAAATTATATGTTTTTGAATTTGCCTCACGGAATTTATAATTAAAATTTAAAATGTCTGAAAAACCTCCATCTTGTTCCAAAGACGTTTTAAAAATCAAAAAGCAAATTCCCGTTTGATAACAAACTATTTTAATTTCATTAACTTCAAAGAAAATCCCATTACTTTCTCCTACTTTTCCCTGTAATCCTTTTTCCATTTGGTATGAAAATATATTACAATCTTTTTGTGCCAAAAGATTTGCTTTCATATTAATATCTAAACTATTAAAACTTTTCAATTTTGCATCATCTAAATCAAAAGACCAAAACATACTCGTTCGAATATTAGGCAAAAAGTAATGATATAAATGCATATCTTTTTCTTTTTGAAAAATCCTTAAACTACACTTCTTGTTTTTTAAAAGTCTTAATAAGTACTTATTATATTTATTACTATCAATTACATAAGGATAAATAAAATATGTATATTGATATTTTGTCATTAGCTCCATTTTCTTCCTCCGTTTATTTATCAGTAAAATAATTCAAATTCAAGTCTTGTCCCAAATGCCATTTTCCAATAAATTCTATCAAAATGTTATTATCTAATTGATAAGATGGTGTAATGATTTCTTGTCCTTTTGAATTGACACACCCCCATAATCCATCTTTCTTAACACTAGCATATCCATAAGCATTTTGTTCTCTAGCATCATCATAAATATAATCTACTACAACAATTCCATTTTTATCTACAAAGCCATATTTTCCATCTTTTTTAGATAAGAATATAGTATTTCCCTTTAATGCCTCTTGGCTAGATTTTTCCTCAAATCTAAAATTATAATATTTATACTCATCATCAACTCTAATTCTCATGTAGCCATCATTCACATTAATTTCTGACACAATTCCTGTCAAACGAACTTTCATATCAGTATCTATTAGATCTGATGTATAATCACTATTTACTGCCTCATAAAAATTAACGTTACTACGATATACAATGCTATTATATTTAAAGTCAACTAATTTTTCTCCTTCTGTATTCATAACACCATATTTAGAATTTTCTTTTACAATATAGTTTGAACCAGTAGCATATTTAATATCTTCATACTGTGTTTTAATAACTTCTTTATTTCCAGAAATAGAAACAACACCATATTGATTTCCATCTTTTACAATAGCAAAATCTCCATTAATGTCTGTAATGTCATCATACTTTCCTACAAAATATTCTTTTTTATCAATATCTACAATTTTAATTTTTCCATCTTCTTCTACAACATAATATTGACTATTTCCGTATACTTTTTTTACACGATCATATTTTGTATCCAATACAACAGATTTGTTTAAGTTGATAACGCCATATTTACCATTAGCTTGTACAATATATCCGTTTTCATATTTGTCTGAAATAGCTTGAATATCCTGATATTCATTTTGTATAATTACTGCTCCTGTATTATCAATTAATCCCTGCTTTCCATCTTTTACTGTTACTAAACTATTAGCAGTTCCTTGAATTGCCTCAATAGAATCATATATACAATCTGTAAGTTTATTACCTTTAAAATCTATAATTCCATATTTTCCATCTTTTCTTACTTTTAAAATACCTGTTTCATACCATAATGTATAATCTTCATCATAATTTTCAATAGCTTCTACAAGTTCATATTCTGTAAAAAGTCTCTCATTCTTTTCATTAAGTACATTTATTTGGTAAGTATTATTTTCGTAATTAACATCTTGCGTACAAATAAAGATTCCTTGTGTGTTATCTGGTATAATAATTGCCTCATCATAAGTTGGTTCTACGATAATTTGTCCCTTTGAATCAATAACGCCCCATTTTTGATTTGTATAAACAGGAAAATATCTTAATGCTACCACTTTTTCTTTTGTACTTTCGTCTGGATTCATTAGTTTATTAAATGCCATAATAAACATAATAATAACGGCAAAGGCAATAATTACAGCAAATACTTTTTTCATATTTAGCTTTTTTTCACCGTCATATCTTTTTCCTTTATTCATACTATCTTTCCTCCATCAATGGCTTTTATTCAACATATACTATATCATAATTAGACATAAAAATACAAGAATTTATGATAAATTCTTGTATTTAATGCACTTTTCTAAATTCAACTTCATAAAAATTAACTATTTCTTTTTGCTAATCACTTTTGCTACAATGACTGTCATATCATCTTTTTGTACTCCAAAATCATTGTCTATTGCTTCTCCCATAATGATATCTGCTATTTGTTGAACATCAGTTGTTTCAATATCTTCTAATAAATATTTTAGCCAAATTTGTTTATTCAAGTATTCCTTATTAGAATCGATAATGCCATCTGTACACATAACTAAAATATCTCCATCTTGTAAATCATAATCATATACCACTAAATCTACATTTTCTAAAATACCTGTTGGCAATGAAACTGCTTGAAGAAGCTGAACCGTACCCTCTCTTTTTACATAAGTTGGACAAGCACTATTTTTTATAAATTCCATATTTCCATTAAACAAATCCAATACTTCTATATCTAAAGTAGCATACATATCTTCCTCTGTATTAGCAGACAATGTCGAATTAATTAGCTTTATTGATACATCCTTTTCAAATCCCGCAGAAAGTAATCTTTCTAACATCTTAATCGCTATTTTGCTACTTTTCATAGCCTCCGGACCAGACCCCATTCCATCACTAATAGCCAATAAATACTTCCCGTCATCTAACTTAATTTGAAGACTCGTATCCCCTGAAACTGGAGAGCCTGATTTAGTAGATTTTGCAATTCCAATTTGCAAATTGTAATTATCATCAGATAAATAAGTAAACTTACATTCTTCTTTGTTTAATCTTAGCCCGCACTCTTGCTTTTGCATCACCATTTTATGTCCAAATACTTTACTAAGAATTTTACAAATTTTCTTAATATTACATTCTGTTCCATCCGTAGTATTGCAAATATCAGTATAGACATCTATGCAATATCTACCAGTCTTTGACTGTTTAATATGTATATCTCTTATTTTTATTTCCTTCTGTTCCAATAATTTAAGGATTTCTTCTTTTTGGCTAGCAAAGATTTCCTCTTTTTGATCCATATCTCTTGCCATCTTAGATATAACTTCTGAAACACCCTTTAATTGATTAGATACATTCTTTTTACTCTCATCCATTTTCTTTTTCCAAATAAAATCCATTTTACTAATACGATAAGAATAATTAATAACCTTTATCATCTTTGAAACATCTTGTTTTGCCTGCAAATCTGTATTTTCAAATCCAACAATATAATGATTATGATTCGCAAAAATTTTAATTAGATCTTTCTCTGAAATCATCTCTTTATCTATTAGCATATTAAATATATCAAATAATATACTATCTTCAGGTTCATACATTTCCTCATATAACATATTATTTTCTAGACCATCCAAATTTTTATGAAGTTCTTCCATAAATAAATCAATGTTTCTTTTTTCTTGTTCTTTCAAATCATCCTCTGATAGAATTGTTGCTGCAGCTTCTTGATAACTATCTGCCATGTCTTGAATTGTCTCTGAAATACTATTTAGTTTATATATAGTGTCTTTATTTCCTTCAATTCCCTTTCCTGTTGTTTCTGGTAATAATTTTGTTGTTCCAAATAAATCTTCAATACGAATTTCTATACTCTTAGGTATTGCTAAAAGTCCTAAAGAAGCAATTAAAATCTCTTGGAACATGATTAACTGTGATGTGTTTCCATTAGAAACATATGCTATAATAACATTTCCTAATATAAAGCCAACAATAACACCAATTCTACCAAATCTATTTAAAATGCCAGCTATCATTCCTGAAACTGCATAAGTTGCTATCATAACAGGTTCAGATCCACAAATAATTCCCAAAACAACTCCTATAGTAATTCCAGAAGTAGCTCCTACTAAAATACCATTCTTCCATCCTAAAACTAGAACTATTAAAATACTAAGAACATTTCTAACAGAAAATCCTAATATTCCAAACTCTCCTAATGCAGAAACAGTAATAGCCAGTAACAAACTCGCCCCCATTACTTCTTCAATAGTAAAAGCTTTTTTTTGTCCAAAATTTCGAATCATTCCAATGGAGCTAACAAAAATTTTATAAAATATATATGTTGCCATTCCCAACATAATTCCTGTTAGAAAATCAAACACATAAAATGTCCCAAAAAACATTGGTACTACTTGTACAATAAACACTGCAAAAAAAAGATGCATTCCTATTTTCCTTTGTTCATTCACACCTTCTTGTATGCGCGGTCTAATAAATAAAACTGTCATAAAGAATGTAAAAGACGTTATAATATATGTAAGTGTATTATTGAAACCAAATTTTAAAAAAGTCCCTATAATAGATAATAAGTACATAATTCCAATAGGTTGCCCATTGCTAAAAGCTGCAGCTATAATAGCAAGTCCAAAAGGGACAAATGAGAAAAGTAAATTTTCAGACGAAAAGCCTACCATAGATATAATAAAAGTTATTATATATAAAATAATATTTTTTTTATCAAATAATTTTATTATAATTTCCTTAATATTTTGTTTTTTATTTAATTCAACATCCTCATATAGATTCTCTTCCGAATCTTTTGATATATTTTGAAACATCCTTACCACCTCAACCTTTTCTATTTTACACAGTTACTTTGTTTAACTTCTTGTACATTATAATACGTTTAACAATACTTTTTTGTCAGAATTACTACCTAAAATAGAAAAGTTTTTTACAACATGTGATATATCGTTATATAAAACGACAAGTTATGCTTATCATTTTATCTTAAAGTACCGAAAAATTCAATATTTTTTCGATAAAAGATGCAAAAAGATATACCTCAAATAATAGATTTTTATCTACTATTTGAGGTATTTATCATAAAGCTATATATTTATTTTTTCTTCTTAACATCGAATTTTTTCTCAGCTATCATCATTTAACGTCCCAACTAATTAGTTACCGTGCATGTTGCCGTTCCTTCTGCTATTATTTTTTCTCCTTTAAAAGCTTCTACTTTATAAGTAAAAGTACCAGCAGTTGGAGGATGAGCTAAATACTTAGTATCAGTTGTAGGTTTATGCCCATTGGCTTCAACATTTGTTACCATGTAATGTTCTGCACCATTTACTTTATTCCAAGTAATCATATAGCCATCACTTTGTTTCTTTATACTTACGTTAAGTGTAGCTACATTATTTTCATATGTCAATGCTTTAGCTTCTACTGTCTGCCTTTTTTCTCCTTTTGCTATTACTTTTCCTCCCTTACGAGCCTCTACTTTATAAGTAACGGTACCAGCAGATCCGGGACGAGAATGATATTCAGTACTCGTACCGCATGGTGCTTGATCCGTACGATTAGCACTAATGTTGTATAGAACATATTCGTCAGCACCTTCTACTTTATTCCAACTAATAAGATAGTAATCACCTCTATCTGCAACAGATACTGTTATAGTTGTTGAAGGTTTAGTCGATGAATTTCCTGTATTATTTGAATTGTTATTTCCTGTATTAGTTGAATTGTTATTTCCTGTATTACTTGAATTACCTGAGTTTGTCGAAGAGCTATTATTTATTTTAACTGTAGTCGAAACTCCTTCTCCTCTATTATTATATTCTCCAACATAAGCATATACAGTAACTATATAATTACCATTAGAAATTCCTTTTATAGGTATTCCTTCATACTTAGTAGGTGAATAATATGTACTACCATTAAATTCTATTACATATCCTGATGCTGGTACAGCTCCATTCCATGTGATTTCTAAAGTGTCTCCTGATATATTACATCTTATATTTGATACCTTTCCAGGTGTAGCCCATGTACTTCCTGAATTGCTTGTATTACCTGAATTTGTTGAAGGACTTTGCGCCCCAGTTACTTTGAGTTCTTTTGTTCCTTCTGCTATTATTTTTCCTCCCTTCATAGCTTCTATTATGTAAGTAAATGTACCAGTAGATCCCGGATTAGCTAAAAATCTATTCTCAGCTGCGGTAGAACCGTAAGAACTACCCCCTCCAGAGCATACTACGTTGTAATATTCTGCACCATTTACCTTATTCCAAGTAATCATATATCCATTATTTTGTTTTTCTATATTTATATTTGTAATTTTATCTACCGCACCTGCATATGGCTTTGTTTTAGCTTCTACATAGGTCCTTGTGAACACATCTGCTATAACTCTTCCTCCTTTTACAGCTTCTACCAAGTAAGTAACATAACCACTAGATCCCGGATGAGATTCAAAGTAATTCACAAAGCTCTCGCGCCTATTAGGGGAACCAGTATTTTCATAAATACATGATATATAGTAATATTCTGCACCTTCTATCTCTTTCCAACTAACAAGATAATAATCACCCATATTTTTAACAGATATATTTTCTCCAGATTCAGTCACCGCATTATTGTTCGTCGAAGAACCGTTATTTATTTCAAATGTAACTACTTCACTTTCTTCTCCGTATTGCATGTTTCCATTTGAGTCTCTATTCCAAGCATATACAGTCACTGAATAAAAGCCATTCTCTATCGGAATATCAACACCTTTAGCAGTTCCAGCATACATCCAAGTATTACCCAATCCAATTAGTTTTACTTCATATCCTATTGCTCCTACGGCGCTATTATATTCAATAGTTACTCTATTTCCATATGGGATAACTGTGACTCCTGTTACTCTTTCTGGCTTAGGCACCGAATTGCTTGGATAGTTTGTATTTCCATTTCCTTGACTAGGATAATTTGTATTTCCTGAATTTCCCGGATAATTTGTATTTCCATTTCCTTGACCTGGATAATTTGTACCTCCTTGACCCGGATAATTTGTACTTCCTGAATTTCCTGTTATATTTATAGTAACTCCGTTTGATTCCTCTCTTGAATATATTACTTCATCGCCACTTCTTTTATATGCTAGTATTGTTACAAAATAATCTTTACCTTCTTCAAATCCTATTAAGCGTGCATAATTGCTTGAAACAGATCCAATACCAATTACACCATCTACAGTAAACCAAACTTCGTAACCTGTTGCATCATTTACAGGATTCCAGCTAATATATGCTTCATCTCCCTGAATAGAATCAATTTGTAAATTTTCTACTTTATCTAATACTTTTATATTATTTGGATCTACATATAATGGAACTTCATCTGAGAATTCTTTAGAATATATTCTCTGTCCGTTTTCATCTTTGTATGCTCTAATTTTTATTCCATAATTTACTCCTAATTCAAAATCTGTAATAATAAATTGGAAACCACTCGGAGCATCGCCCAAGTACATATCTTGCCCATTATTTACATTTATCCATAGTTCATAACCAGAAGCCCCATTTACAGGATCAAATATAATTTTCGCCATCCTCTTATATGGAATTATATCATATACTTTTACATTTTTTACTTTTGGTAACGCAGAATTAGCAACTCCTCCCTGTTCCCTTGCATTTATACATACATTTTTTTCTTCTGAAAATTCTTTAGATAATAAAGTCTTTCCATTTTCCTTTTTATATGCTCTTACCTTATAGGCATAACTTACATTATCCATAAGATTTGATATAGGATAATTAGTGTCTGGTGTACTAGCATAATAAACAGAGCCTTCACCATCTACATCTCTATAAATTTCATAGCCCGTTACGTCTCTTAATGAATCCCACTTTAGTATACCACTTCTAGTAGGTTCATCTACAAAAACGTCTAGATTTTGTACTTGTTCTAGAATATATTCTTCTGTTTTTTCTTTGTCTGAATCATTATTTATAGTAACTACCTCAGAAGAATCTGCTATAATTTTACCATTACTATCCTTGGCTACTATTCTTATATTAAGTCCACCATCCGGAATTGCAATATTTAATGTAACAGTATTTTTTGGAGTTTCCGAAATTTCTTTATCGCCATCTACAGGATCACTCTCATAAATGACATACGTTGCTGCTCCATCTACTGTATTCCATACTATTTCAGTTTCTTTCGCTGTCATAGAATTAAGTCTTATACCCGTTACTTTTCCCTTTGCTTCTGCATAGCTGATAGTAGTTAAAGCCATTAATACAATTACTACAATTGATAACATACTTAGCCAAACTTTTTTATTATTTATCATTGCAAACCATCTCCTTTAACTATTGCTAAATCTTTTGCATAATATTTTAGTTTTATACATAATATAATTATATCACACTTTATGTTTATAGTCAAATTTATCTTTTTTTTCCATAATTTTTTTGTAGGTCGTTGAATTTAATTTTAAATGCACATTTTATAATTTGAAGTATCAATCCAAGATTAATTGCACTTTTTTTAACATCTTTTAGACTTTCTATTTATATTTTTTGGAAAATCTGCTATAATATTTTTATGTTGAATAGAAATTAATTATATTTTTAGACATAGCAAATAGCAAAAATACATT